>DAOSWV010000010.1:107220-110983 GCA_035380125.1 Oscillospiraceae bacterium | reverse complement strand
TCGCTACTCTTTTTTTCCTCCTCCCTTTTGTAACACATCAATTGTAATCCTACATTTCGCGTTCAGCTTGCCCGATTTTGGACTTTTTCTTGTCACTGTCAAGAATTTCTGTTATAATAACCCGCAGAAATTCACGAAAGGGTTTTATGAATTATGGCTCCATCGAGTTATACGTTTCGCCTCGCCACGCCAAATCCCTGTTTCGATCTGTCGCCGCACCACACCCGGATGACGGCTTGCTATCGGGATAAGGCGGGCATGTACCACCTTTTCACCGATTTCATCGACGCAGCGCAAAACACCATCCAGTCATGGGCTTCCGACATCCGGCAATACGACAGCCCCGACCTGCTGCACTGGCAGTATCAAGGCATCGCGGTCGAAAAAAGTACTTTAGGTCAGCCCGATGATTACGGGGCTTCCTCACCGGGTATTTTATACCATAACGATAAAATCTATCTGTTTTACGCGGGCAGGCAGACCCCCGTCGGCGAAATGAATTCGCTGGCAGGTCCCGGCGAGCCCGGATACTTAATCAGCCGCATCTGTCTTGCCGTCGCTCCGGCGGACGAACTCGGACGCATCACCGGCCCGTTCGAGAAAAAGGGCATCGTCATTGACACCGATGCATATTGGCGCTCCATGCGTGTCGACGACCCTTGTGCAATCTTTCAAAACGGGCAATTTCTGCTCTATTATAAGGGTTTTTATAAAACCGGCTCCGAGCGGATTTTTTCGGTGGGATTTGCGCGGTCGAACGAAAACGATTTGCATTTTGTTTCGGATAAAACTCCCGCTTTCTCGGTAGACAGCGGCTGCGAGATGCCCAGAGTTTTTCTCAAAGACGGGCAAAAAGAATTATTTCTGCGGCATTTTAAACCCATTCCCAATAAAATTGGGTTATGGGGTCATTACCGCGAAGATAAAAACGGTGATTTTATCCCGGTTAATCTCAATCTTTTCAACGGTGCGGGCGACCGCAGTCCGGGTGCGAAAACCGCCGCTGATATCAGCTCCGTTTATCTTGAAAACGGTGAGATCACCGGTGAAATTTTGGCCTGCGGCAGCCAAGACGGTATTTTAAAGCAGTGGCTTTATGATATAGATTAAAGGAGTAAAGAAACATGAAAAACGAACATTGCATCACCCCGCTGGCCGACGATTATGTCGCCGTCTGTAAATCGCCCTCTCCCAAAGATGTCTACCTCTACAGCCCCGGTATCTGCGTCATGAAAAGCGGCCGGATCGTGATCACCATGGACATCTCGGGCGCTGGTATGGACATCGTCCCGGGCGTCAAATATGAAGGTAAAAGAAAAGACGGTTCGACCTTCTCCTGGCAGGGCCGTGTTTACATCTCCGACGACGGCGGCAAGACCTGGACACACACCGCCAACTATCCGCTGCTGCATGCCCGCCCGTTTTTGGACGGCGATACGCTTTATATCGTCGGTCACGCCGAGGACTTGTCGGTCATCCGCTCCGACGACGGCGGTTTGACTTGGACAAAGCCCGAATTTTTTACACAGGGTGAAAACTGGCATCAAGCCCCCTGCAACGTGCTTTATAAAAACGGATATATCTATCTCGTCATGGAACGGCATAAGAAAAACGTCAAGCGGTCGTGGGTCTCGACCCTCTCGCCCTTTCTGATGCGCGGCAAGCTCGGCACCGACCTGACGAAAAAAGAAAATTGGACGTTCGCCTCGGAGATCGTCTTCAAGGACTTCGTTGATTCGGACAAAATCGAATATTTCGGTATTCCGTTTTTGCTGACCGAAAAAGAGGAAAGTACCGAACTCGCGCCGCACCGCTATACCGCGCCGCTCGGTTGGCTGGAATCCAACGTTGTGCAGTTCACCGATCCCCGCCATCCCCTATACGACCCGACCGGCCATACTTTTCATATCTGGGCGCGGGCCAATACCGAGCGCACCAACATCGCTGCGATGTTGAAAGTCGTCGAAAACCCCGACGGCACCATGACCTCGATGCTCGAAACTGCCCCCTCCGGCAAGACGATGGTGTTCGTACCCTGCCCCGGCGGCCAGATGAAATTTCATATTTTATACGATGATGTCACCGAACTCTATTGGCTGCTGAGCACGCAGTCGACCGACAGCATGGTCAAGCTCGAAGACATGGAGGACGACCGGTACGGCCTGCCCGACAACGAACGCCAACGGCTGACGCTGCATTTTTCAAAAAACTGCATCGATTGGTGCTTCGCGGGATTGGTCGCCGCGGGCAAGACCCAGCGGCAGGCGCGGCACTACGCCTCGATGGCCATCGACGGCGAGGATCTCTGCATATTAAGCCGCTCAGGCGACGAAGAGGCCGCCACCGCTCACAACGGCAACGTCATCACCTTCCACCGCGTTAAAAACTTCCGGGGCTTAGTCTATTAAATTGATATCATGTACGGGCGAACGCAGTTCGCCCCTACAAACATTCGCATACGGGCGGCCACATGGGGCCGCCCCTATTTTTTCTCCTTACTCACTCACCTTTGGTTGTGCACATATACTGTAAAGTAAAACAGTCAAAGGAGAATGAATATGGTCATTTATGTGGTTAAGCCGGGAGACAGCATCTATTCCATTTCACAAATTTACGGCGTGTCCTCTGCGGCAATTATACAGGCCAACGGCCTAACCAATCCCGATCGACTGGTCATCGGGCAGGCCTTGGTGATTCCGCTTCCGAGTACCTATACCGTCAAATCCGGCGATTCCCTCTATTCCATCTCGCGCATGTTCGGCATTACGCTGACGGCACTGCAGCAGGCAAATCCCCAAATCACCAATCCCGCGCGGATCAACATCGGTCAGGTGATCAACATCCCCCCGCAGCCCAAACTGGGCACTATCGATGTCAACGGATACGCTTTCCCGAACATCAATATGGAATTACTGCAAAGCGTTCTGCCCGATCTTACATATCTCTCGATATTCAATTATGAGGTCAAACCCGACGGCAGCCTGTCAACTATCAACGATACCCCACTAATTCAAGCCGCCCGAGCCGGAGGAGTCGCCCCGATGATGGTCATCACCAATATCGAAGAAGGCGGCGGTTTCAGCAGCGAACTCGGCAGTACCATCCTGAACAATCAAGCGGTGCAGGACACCCTGCTGAACAATGTCGTTCAAACGCTGCAGAGCAAGAATTACTATGGTCTGGATATCGATTTCGAATTCATCTACCCCAGCGACCGGGAGGCTTACAACGCTTTTCTGCGCAAAACAGCCGCTCTGCTCAAACCGATGGGCTATACCCTGACCACCGCCGTCGCCCCGAAAGTCAGCGCTTCCCAGCCCGGGTTGCTGTATGAGGCACACGACTACCCCGTCCACGGAGAAGTGGCCGACCATGTCATCATCATGACGTACGAATGGGGATATACCTACGGTCCCGCGCGCGCCGTCGCCCCGTTGGATCAAGTACGCAGGGTCATCCAATACGCCGTCACAGCGATTCCGAGTCAGAAAATATTGATGGGAATCCCCAATTACGGCTACGACTGGACACTGCCTTTTGTACAGGGTTCAGCAGCACGCACCCTTTCCAATGTTGAGGCGGTGGAGCAGGCGGCCCGTGTGGGAGCCAATATCGAATTTGACATCACGGCTCAGTCGCCTTATTACTATTATTACAGCGGGGGAAAGCGCCATGCCGTGTGGTTTGAAGACGCACGCAGCATCCGGGCCAAACTGCTTTTGGTCAATCAATATAACCTCGGCGGCATCAGCTATTGGACCAT
>DAOSWV010000010.1:40754-107120 GCA_035380125.1 Oscillospiraceae bacterium | reverse complement strand
CCAAACTGCTTTTGGTCAATCAATATAACCTCGGCGGCATCAGCTATTGGACCATCAACCGCCCCTTCCCGCAGAACTGGTCGTATCTCGGTGCCCGCTACAACACCCGAAAGCTTTTATAATATCGACACCCTGAAATTTAAAAAGGCGGGATTGCTCCCGCCTTTTTGTCATCCTGAGCGAAATGCCGCTTTCGGCATGCAGTCGAAGGATCTCGCAACCATATGGTTACCGGCATCCCTTATACGGAGGCCGTTATCAGTCCGAGATTCTTCGCTGCGCTCAGAATGACAGAGATATTTCTATTGTTCTTTTATTTCTTTTCTCTGGCGTCCATCTCGGCGCGCAGTTTACCGACCGCGGCGTTGATGGCGGGAATGCTCTCGGCCATCATGTCTTTATAAAAACCCTCGTATTCGTAAGTAATTTCATCGAGCGGCTTGTTTTTGATGCCGTCCACATACTGCTCCAGCAGTTTAAAATTGCGCTCATAACAGTGGAAGCTGTTGGCGCGGTGGGTGTAGCTCCCGATCGGAATGCTCAGCTCGTCAGCGACCTTCTTTTGCAGCTGGATAAAGGCAAACGCATTCATAAAGTTGGCCTGCGCGGCGTCGTTGGAACGCATCATGATTTTGCAATGCAGTTTACCGTCGCGGATCAGATATTGAATGCTCTGCAAACAGGCAGGGTCGTTGTTGTTGCTGTCGATCTCGAAATCGCGGATGTTCATGACGGCGCGGCGGCTGTCGGGATTGCGTTTTAATTCGCCGATAATAAACGGCAGCTGGCGGTAATAGCGGTCGTGGTAGGTGTATTCCCAGCACTTGCCGTCACCGATCTTGAAATCGAGAATGCCGTCCAAAATCTCCATGACATATTGCTGCAATTCGTAGAATCCGCCGATATATAACCGGCTGATCATCGGCTCGGCCAGCGGATTTTCGACCACATAGGTCATACTAACCTCTTTTTGCATCTGACCCCAGTCGTTGCAGGTCAGAATATCGCCCTGTTCGGCCAGCGCGACCAGCGCTTTGTGATATGCGATGGGAAGCGATTCGCCCGTTACGAAAATTTCTTTCATATAAAATCCCTCCGCTGTTTTTATGTTTCTTTTATTATAACTGAACTTGTCCCTATTTTCAACCTTTTCTCGTTGCTTTTTTCACTGCGTTTGAAACATTTAAAAAGTCATTGGTCAGAATCGTATCAATGCCCATTTTAATGTATTCAACCGCCTCTTTCGGATCATCGGCCCAAAAGATATTACATATAATCCCGTTGTCATGGGCTTTGTCGATCATGCTCTGGTCGAAATAAGGCTTATAAAACTGCAGTTTTTTGCAGCCGAATTCAATTGCGGTCTCCATCAGGGTATAGTCCCGCTGACCGTCCAGACAGCAGCGTGCAATTTCGGGAAAATACGTGCGGGCGGTCTCCAGCACATCGCGGCATCCGGCGATGTAGATATAATTTTTACAGTCATATTGTTCGACCAGTTCCATGATCTTTTTCAGTTTTTCCGGACTGTAGACAGCGTCTTTCTGCCCCGATTCGGCATCCCCCTTGAGGTGGATATTCATCACCACGCGTCCGGCAAACTTTTCAAGCACCTGCTCAAACGCGGCCATTTGCAGCCCGTCGAACGGGCCTTTTCCGACGTTCATTTCGGTCAGCTGCGCGAAGGTAAAATCGTTTATCCTACCGGTTGATCTGCCATGCGTCACCTCATCGACGGTATCGTTGTGAATCACCATCGGTACGCCGTCAGCGGTAAACCGGATGTCGAATTCAATCTCATCGGCTCCGAGCGCCACGGCAGCCCCAAAGGCGGGCATCGTGTTTTCGGGCGCAACGGTATTAAAACCCCGATGCGCGCAGATGCGCGGATAAGGCAACTCAACATCGGGCAGCGACATTGACGAACCGCACTGCCGATAAATCGCCGGAACGCGCCGGTTTTCGACAAAGAAATCACCGGATACTTTCGGCATACCGAAGCCGTTGGCACGCATGTTTTTCTGTTTCGGATCGATATCCCCGTCCAAAACGCCCACTTGCTGCCCCAAATCGAAAATCGGATTCCCGGCGGGATCGGCGATGTGCGTGCAGCCGCCCCGGGGCGAATCCGGATTGACACTGTAAGAACAGCGCAGTACAAAGGCGTTGCACCGGTTGGCGCAGAGTCGGGTCTGCGCATAGAGATTTTCACAAGTCTCGCCCCGTTGATAGGACGGAAAGATAATTACATCAGGGCGAAAACTCGCCATTTTTTCGATGTATTCATTGAAATACATATCAAAACAGGTGATAAAGCCGAACCGGATCCCCTCGCAGCCGAAGATCATATCCTTACCGCTGCCCGGTTTGATCTTCATCACCTGTGTTTCAAACGGGGGCAGCTGCGCTTTATGATAATCATGCAGCAGCTTCCCGTCCCGGCCGAAAAACAACGTGGTGTTGCGTAAGTCGCCCCCGTCCGATCGCGCGGCGTTGACGGCCACAAACGCCTTACAGCGGATAGCCGCCTCTTTGGCAGCGGCAATCAGGCGCTCTGTGCTCGTGGCACAAAACGTGTCGAGTTCTTCGCGGGTATTGATGCCCGGCGCGTTGGAATATTCGGGCGTCACGATCAAGTCAAGGGACTCATCACACGCGGCAAGCTGTGTCAAAATCCAATCAAAACACGCTTCCGAACTCCCGTCAAGCGGATATTGAGGCTGTAACAGTCGAATTTTCATCCCTCATCATACCTCCATGAAGAAACGGCGCGTTTATACGCGGCGCCCCGTAAAAAGAGACCGGTACCATTCAGAATCAAATCCAAATGATACCGATTGTGTTCACATTTTATTTTACGCAGGTCGTTCCACGTTGTCAAGAAAAACAGCCGCTTTTACGGCTTTCGGCAAAGGCAGTGCAAAATCACGCCGTCCTCGGGCCGATAGACCTCTCCGCGCGCGCATTCGGTGACGACGAACCCGGCGTTTTCGGCAAATGCCCGCAGCTCGCCCGGCAAGAACAGTTCCCAATAGAGTTTCGTATCCGCATATGGATAAAATTTTCTGCCATCCGTATACTGCGGGTAAATTTCACTCGCATATTCGTAATCGTGACTGGAAAAGCTTAAAAAGCCGCCGCTTTTTAACACACGGGCGCACTCTTTCAAAAACGCGTTTTTATAATCGCCGCCGTACATCAGCCCGAAGGTCTGCGCCCAAATGATCACCGCATCGAACGACCCGCTTTCAAACGGCAGGGTTTGGCCGTCGTACCAGGAAAACTGAATCGGATACCCGTTGATTTTTGCCATTCCGGTGACCTGCTTGATCACCTCGTGAGAAGTATCAATACCGGTGAGCGAAAAGCCCCATTGATACAACGCGAACGCCTCCCGCCCCAGACCGCAGCCGACGTCGAGAATCTTTGCCTTTTCTGGAAATTGTCCGACGACGTCCTCTTCCCATTTTTTCAGCCGACCATTGACCCAATGGATCATCTCGGTGACTGTCGTTTTATTTTCATACCATTCGCGCACCAGCTGCAAGTCCTGCGCAAGTCCCAAATCCTGTGCCATAAAAATCCCTCCGACATTGGTATCGGCAGATAGTATTTCCTTTTCGACGGAAAATATGAAATAAACCGTCTTTCTGAGCCGCCTAACGAATTAATTTGTCATCCTGAGCAAAGCACGAATATAAGGCCTTTCGTACGTAGCCGAAGGATCTCGGGAAGATGACAGCCTATTTACCCTCACTGATATGGCCTGTACAGTACAAAATCCTGTAGTTCGCGCGAAAATCCGGCATTTTTCAACGCTTCCGCCGCTTCTTTCGGGTATTCCTTGACGACGATACGCTGCTGCCCTCCGAAAATTCGACGGCCCGCATAATCCCGCACAAACGTCGTAAGCACTTCGTTCAGATGTTTCGGCTCAAATACGCGCAGCGTCTTGCCCTGCCGTTCGAAAACAGCGACCGGAACACCGGATTTCAAAGCCGCCGCCGAACCCGCGACATTTAAAAACGCGCGGTTTTCCCGGTGCGGCAGGCATTTTCCCCACGGCTGCGAGGGATCGGCGGCATTCAGCCACACCAGTTCCGAACGTGGATTTTGCAGCGCGAAAACCGTTCCGGCAAAGTCGCTTTCCCGGATAAATTGAATCCCCGAAAGCCCCTCCACAAAATAGCCGCGTCTTGCCCTGCCGGTATATTCCCAGATTCGTAGCGCTTCCAACGCCTCGGCCCATGAAATTCCCTGCACCGTCTCGCGGCACACAATCACCGCGCGGTCGAACCCACGTTCAAGCAGCTGTTCCACTGTCGGTGTTTTCAGCGGACGGATAACTTCCCAGCGCCCAGTCAGCACCTGCACGCGGGCATTGACCCGCTGCCGCACCGTGCCTTTTTCAATCCGGCTGCGTTCCAGCCATTGCCGGACAGGTACAAAGCTGTCGGCGGTCACAAGCCCTTTTTCGGCCAACCGCATCAGCGGCTCGGCGGGCGAACCACTCACCAACCCGGAGAATCGCTGCATAAAGCTCGCGCCGTTTTTTAACAACGCCTGATAGATGATCGTCTCGTTTTCGTCAAGTCCCTCCGGGATCGGCACCTCGGCCTCCCAGTCGATTTCGGCGGTCGGGAAAAATCGGAGGTTCCCATCGGGCGAAAACTGCCAGAAGAACGAGCCGCCACCCATGAGATTATCGAGTATCTGCGGGCTGTATCTGCCGACCCGCGCAGGAAACAGTACGCTCTCCCATACCTCAGCGGAATGGGATTGACCGCACATTGTTTTCAATGCTTTTTCCAATTGTTCGGCGGGTGAACCCGAGAGCTGCATCCGGCTGCACAGCAATGCCGCATACCGTTCGGCGGGCAGCGTCGTCACCTGCCTGCGGCGGTCTTTGATCGTCTCGTTTCGCGCGCGTTCATACAATTCCGCGTGATAAAAGACCCCGCCCTGCTCGACGATCTGTCCCTTTTCGCACAGCCCCGTTAAAACCTCCTGTGCCTCCGAATCCGTCCACAGATAACGCTCCGCCGCCTGTTCGGCCGACACCGCACCCCGATAGCGTAGCAACCGCCGCACGATTTTCATCCGTGCCTCAATATCCTTTGTTTCAAGCGCGTTCGTATAATCCTGTTCCTGTTCCGCGGCAATCCAAAGCCCCGGTTCGATATATTTTGCGCGACCCTCGGCGGCCAGCGTTTCCAACCATTCGATCGGAATATCCAGTTCTCCCGCGACCAAATCGCCCTCAATCATCAATAGCGTGTGCAGTTGCTCAGCGTCTTTGGGCAGTTTTATCCGTGCCGAAACACGTTTAAGTTGGTGCGCTTCCGGCTTAATTCCCCGGATATTTCGCAGCGATTTATCCGTGGCTCGGTGAATATTCTGCGGCGTCGGGGAATAATCGTACATCATCGACGCCTCGGTTTTGCGGCGAAGCGGCAGCGACATCGGCGACGGCGAACTGCGCTCCAGTTCCCGCACCGTGATATCGCCCGATTTGATTCCGTTTAAAATGGTCTCGACGCCCGCCAAATCCCAATAATCCTCCAGACATTCGCGCATCGTCTCGCGGATGATCGGGTGCTTTTCCTGTTCGACCAGCGAAGAGAGCAGCTCCGCACTGCGCATGCGCTGAATCCAGAGCGGCTGGCGGGTGTGGCTCTTGGTGCCCATCAATAACGCCCGTGCGGTGTTGTAGCGAAAATTCATATTATATAACGGCGTCGTCGGCAACACGGCGGTCACAATTTGGCGCGCCGTCTCGGGGATGACTTCGGACATCAGCCCCATCGGCAGCGGTTTCGCATCATAGGGATAGAGCAAAAATCCGTCGTCATCGGCGACGCAGTTGACCGTCGAACCGGTGATGCGCGAAGCCGCTTCCCGAACTAAAATCATCAGCGGCTCGTTGACAGGACGCCCGAAAACCGAATGCACCATCATCTGGCGCGCGCCGTTGTCGTCGGTAAAATGTTCGATAATCAGCGTTTTATCGTCCGGCAGCCCGTGCGTGCTCTCGATCTGGCGCTTCAAATAGCCCGCCGCACCTTTTGCCGCAGGTTGATCCAAACCCAGTTTTTCTATCTCTTCAAGCATCTGTCCGGTCTCGTCGGCACGGGCCAAATGCCTTAAAATCTGCCCGAAGGCAATGCCGGTCTGCATGGTTCTCCCCTTGGGGTCTCCGTGCCAAAACGGCAGTCTGGCACCGGTCGGATTAGTCTGTTTCACAACCACGGTATCGCGGTTGATGCTCAGCACTTTCCACGCAAACGTCCCGAGGAAAAACCGGTCGCCGACCCGGGTCTCGAAAATAAACTCCTCGTCGAGTTCCCCGATCTTGACACCGCCCTCGGTCTTGCAGGTATACTGCCCCCGGTCGGGAATGGTGCCGCCCGCGTTGACGGCCAGCATTCGGCTGTAAGCGTCGCCCTGCACCTTGTCGTGAATCCGGTCATAGATCACGCGGGGACGCACCGGAATATCCCGCTCGTGCTCATAATCCCCGGCCAACATCCCCAAAATATCGCGCACATCGTCTTCGGTCACGTCTTTGAACGGATAAGCCCTTGTTAAAATCGGCATGACATCCGAAACCGAATAGCCGCTTCCGGTCGCCATTGAGACCAGATGCTGCGCCAAGATGTCAAAACAACCCCTCGGCGGGTGGGAGTGCTCGATGCCGCCCTGACGCGCCACTTCGGCGGTCAGCCCGCAATATAAACCCTCCGAGGCCTCGCGCGGAAAAATGCGCATCACGCTGACCCGATTGGGGTTATGCCCCGCACGCCCGAGCCGCTGCATCGTACTCGAGATGGAATACGGGCAGCCGATTTGAAACACCTGCTCGATGTCGCCCACGTCAATGCCCAGTTCCATCGAGGAGGTCGCGCACAAAAGCCGCAATTCACCGGCCCGCAGCGCCTGTTCGGTCTGGAACCGCTGTTCTTTCGACAAACTCCCGTGGTGCACCCGCGCAAATCCGTCTCCGGCCACCTGATTGACGAAAAAAGCCAGCTTCTCGGCATAGGCCCGCCCGTCGACAAAGCCGATGGCGCTCCCCTTGTCTCCGCAAAAAGAGTAGATTGTCTGCCCGATCTTGGGCCAAGTCGGTCCGCCGCCCAGAGGTCCCGTCAGTCCGCTAGTGCCGGGCAAAGGACTGGTGACCTCAATTAAAATCTTCTTTTCCATTTTAGGCGCGACAATCGAAACCGGGTCGGGCGAGAGGTAAGCCGCCGCCGTGTCGAGCGGTTCAATCGTCGCCGAAAGCCCGATGCGCTGCAGCGGCTGCCCGCAGAGCTGATCCAGCCGTGCGACCGACAGCATCAAATGCGCCCCGCGTTTGGAGTCGATCATCACATGCAGTTCGTCAATGATGATCGCTTTGGCGGTGTGCAGCATCTTCTGCCCCGACGCACTCGTCAGCATTAAATATAACGATTCCGGGGTGGTGATCAGAATATGCGGCGGGTGTTTTGCCATCCGTGCGCGTTCGCCCTGCGAGGTGTCGCCGGTACGGATGCCGATTTGAATCTCCGCGCCGTATTGATGTATTCCGGTACGAACGCGGTGCTTTAAAATCCCCTCCAAAGGACGCCTTAAGTTCTCACGGATATCCCCCGCCAGCGATTTCAGAGGCGAAATATAAATCAATTGCAATTCTTCGGGCAGCAAGCCCTTTTCGGCTTGTTCCTGCAGTCGGTCGATGAACACCAAAAAGGCGGTCAGCGTCTTGCCGGTACCGGTCGGCGCCGATACCAGTGTATGTTTACCCGCAGCGATCTCGGGCCAGGCCTCGCGCTGCACCGCCGTCGGTGCGCCGAGCATCCCGCGAAACCACTCCTGCGTATAAACAGTAAAAATTTTCAGCGCGTCCTTGGGCATGTTCCCTCTCCTGCCGTCCGACATCCGACCGTGTCAAAAAGAAACGTCTCACCGACGATGAGATTTCATCCGTCAATGAGACATTATAACATATTTTCCCCGTGTAGGGAACGGTCTTGACCGTTCCGTCCGAAAATTTTAAAATATTGTTGAGAATCATGATAAAATTCCCATTTTCAAGAATCGCAATTCTTAGGAACGGTCAAGACCGTTCCCTACACGATTTTTAATGGCGTCACCATCGGCGACGTAAATAAAATCTATTCACCTTTCATCCCGACTGTTTGCAATTTCTGATCCAAAATCTCAATGCAAAGCTTAATCGAATCACCGATGGCTGCCTCGATATCGTCGGGCTTCACACCGAGCGGCTCGCTGCCCTCCGACTTGTCAATAAACAGTTCCGAACACTGAATTTCGCCGAGTTTGAGCAAATTCAACCCGCCGTCGATGTTGTGCGCCTTTTGTTCTTTGCGCATCTTTTTGGCGTTTAAATCGAACATCCACTTCGGAATGGTGATGATTTTCCTGTCCGGAAAACCGAGGTAACGGTGCATGATCGCGAGCATCTGCTTCCAGGTCATGTTGTACCAGCCGATCGGATAGCAGCTGCCGCCCTTGTTTTTCTCAAGCGCGCCTGCAATCGCCTGCCCGACCTGCTTGACCGTGACCATCGTCGTGCCGCCCGCCGGATAAAACGTTGATTTTTTCATGCCCCGAATCATCTCGACCAAAAACAGCCAAACGGGTTTGCGGCCGGGCTGTGTGCCGAAAATATAGGGCAATTCGAGGACAGCCACGTTGAAATCACCGTCGGCGAACGCTAGCGCGGCGGCTTCCTGATCGCGGCGGCTGCGGATATAGGGGTGCCATTTGGTCAGCTGCATTTCGGGCTTTTTCTTATCCAAATACGAAAAATAGGAGCCCAAAATCACCGCATGCTTCACGCCGGCGGATTTGCCGATGGCCAACAAACGCTTGACCGGGTCGATATTGAACTTTTTATACATGTCGTAGATCGGCGGCGGGCCTTCGACCCGTTCGTCGACGCCTGCGGCAAAGATAAAGCCCTCGCAGCCGGACATGAGGGTTTTGATGGCCTCGTCCGACATCTCGAGGATGTTTCCGAACTCGATTTTCATCTCGGGCGGCAGCACCGCACCGGGCGGCAAAGGCGGAAGCGCCACCGAGACGACCTCATGCCCGCGCCGGATCAGTTCGGCAGCGGCTTCGCTGCCGAGCAAACCCGTTCCGCCGACCATAAAGACCTTCATGGCAAGACCCTCCTTTATTCTGTTTTCGTCTGCGGTTGTTTTTTACCGTCAGGCCATGGCCGTGCCGCCGAGTTTGGCGTCGGTCGGGAACGGATTGACATAGGCCCGCGCCGCAAGCTCCTGATCGAGCGTCAGCAGCTGTCCCGAGTTTTCGCCGATCAATTTTAACCGGTTGATGATGTCCTGGGCGTTCGCCTCTTCCTCGACCTGCTCGTTGACATACCACATAATGAACTGATAACAGGCGTGGTCGTTTTCTTTCATCGCGAGGGTGGCGATGTTGTTGATGCGCGCCGTCACTTTTTGCTCGTGGACAAGCACGGCTTTGTAGACGTCCAGCAGGTTTGCGAAAGAGGTCGCTGCCGGAGGTGCCTCAATCGCGGCAAAAGTCGGAACCGCGCCGCGATCCAAGATATATTGGTACATGTGGATGCCGTGGGCCATTTCCTCTCTTGCCTGCACCCACAGCCAGTTTGCCGCGCCTTTTAAAGCGGCATCCTCCGCATAAGCCGACATCGCCTGATACAAATACGCCGAATAAAATTCCGCGTTTACCTGCTCGCTGAGCGCCTTTGCCAATGTTACACTGATCATAATTTTACCTCCGTTTCGGTTTGCGAATCTATGGTTTGGTGTTGAGAACTCGGTTCATGTTACACTTGATTTTGAGTGCATGTATCGTATAGATCAATTTTACTATAGCTCCTAAAAAATATCAAGGGGCGAACTGTGTTCGCCCCTTCATCAAATAACTGATCCGCTCAACCGCTCGATCGCTTCTCCCTCGGTGGCGACAAAGAAAATGTCCCGCCCGTTGTTGCTCTCGTAAATAAAATCCTTTAGCGATTTGCTTGTGTATAGAGTGTCAACTGCGGTTGACGCTCCGGAGTAATCCCCGATCATCGCCAGCTTGCAGTGGCAATCAGGGCGCATTGAAAAATTCGTCAAGGATTTTTCATTAATCAGCGAAGCTGGTAAAACTCAAAATTTTATTTTTGAGCGCCGCCCTGAATCGCGGCATCTGAAAACAAACGTTTTGAAAGCGTTTGCGCCCGAAAACCGCAGTTTTTGGCGACTAAAAACCTTCATAAAAATAAGGTTTTTAGTTTTTCAGTAAGCCCTAGTTGGTGAATTTCTGCAAAATCTCACCTGCCAGCCGGGTGCTGAGGATGAAAAAGTCCTCGGCGACGGATTCTTTATACATGGCGATACGGCTGCTGTCGGCCTCGTATTGCACCGTCGCCATCAAATCCAACGCCGACTGCACGTCGTATAACAGCTTTTCATCCGCAGTCACTACCGCGATTTTTATGTTGTTTTTCTCAACCGTCCGAATCTCCACTTAACTTTCACATCACCTTTCAATCAAAATCATACCGTCATAATATCAATCCCGCCGCCGGTGACGCATTCGCTGTGTCCGGCCTTGGCGATGTAAGTGTCCTCAACGCCCACGGTGCCGATACCCGGCAGCCCGCATTTCGGCTCGACTGCGAACACCATGTTTTCCTGTAACGGCTCGTCAAAGCCCTTTGCGATCACGGGCAGCTCGTTGACGTGCAGCCCGATTCCATGCCCCAAGAACTTGACGCTCTGTCCGTATCCCATAAAGCCCGTCGAGAGTTCCGACGGCAGTTTGTCGGTGAGTTTGGCGTAAATTTCGGACGGAATCGCTCCCGCAATCAACATTTCGGCACACCGTCTCTCGATGTCCATGCAGGCACGGTGAATTTTCAACACGCTTTCATCGGGCGTTTTGCCGAACGAATACACCTGCGTCTTGTCGCTGTTGTAGCCGTCGATACCGAACCCGATATCGACAAATACCAGATCGCCTTTTTGCAGTTTCCGCTCGCGGCTGCCGAGTCCCGGAGAGGCCGCGTTCATGCCCTTCATGCCGCCCGGGCCGTCGAAATTGGTCGGGTAGACCGAGTTGTCGCCGAATCCGAGCTGTCCGACGACTGCCTCGAACTGGAACATCGTGAACCGCGAAACGCCGTGGTGACCCTGTTTCATCATCGCCGCGAACAGTTCCCCGTGAAATTCCGCCTCGCTGATGCCCTCCCGCAGCAGCGTCGGGACAACTTCTTCGAGCAGGATTTTGTGCTGCTTTCCCGAACGGCGGATCAGGTCGAGTTCATACGGGCTTTTGACCGCCCGCTGCGCTGCGATGATCGGTTCGAACGGCAGAATTTTATCCATTTTAAAATACTTCCGGAACCGCTCCATCATCGCGACCGGCACGATTTCGACCTCGAGATAAGTCGTGCCGAATTCGGGCGAAAGCACCGAAAGCATATCCCGGTAAGACCCCATCGGATAGACGATATCCAGCGGGCACTCGTCCTTGGCCCGCTCAAAACTCTTGCGCACAAACAGATAGGCGCTGCCGTCCCGTTTTAAAATCAAAACGGCGTCCTGCATCGTTCCGGTCAGGTAATATTGATTGATCCGCCCCGCAATCAGCGCGGTCTCGAATTCGGGATTGGCTTTGGCCATCGCCCCGATCAGTTTTTGAATGCGTGTTTCAAGTTCGGTTTTCCATTGCGTTTGATTCATGATTTGTTGTTACCGCTTTCGTAAAATTCTATCGCGTAGGGACGAACTGCGTTCGCCCGATGATTGGTATAGCGGGCGAACACAGTTCGCCCCTACATTATAATCCCGTAAATACTCTCCGCGATCTCTTCGGCGCTCATTTGGTCGGAGCGAATGCGTGTCTCATGGGCAATCGGCGGACGTTCTTTGATTGTGCGGTTGAGTTTGATGGCGGTTTCCCAGTCCTTATATAAATTCCCGTTGGTACGGGTCATAATTCGGTTCTTAATGATTTCATTGTCATCGGAATACAGCATAAACAGCATATATCCGTCTTCGCCGTATACCTCCGGCAGAGTCGCAACCAGCCGATCCGGCAAATCGGTCAAAATCACATATTCAAAGCCGTGTGCAAGATAATTCTTCGCCACCAGCGCAAGCGAGGAAAACGAGAGTTCCTCCTCTTCGGAATACGGAATTTCGGTGTGCGGATTCAAATTGCGAAACTCCGGGATCCACCCGAACTCAAACCACGGGCACTTCAATTTTTCATGAAGCAGCCCGCCTACCGTGGTATTGCCGTTGCCCGGCGCGCCGTGTATAACAATAATCCCTTTATTCATGGCTCTTCCCCTGATTTACCCCATTTTCCTCTAAAAAACGACCAAACCGACAACGGTATTATAGCAATTTTTTCTTCGTTTGTCATCTGCTGCTTTGCAACCACATAAAAAGCGCCCTGAATGAATCAGAGCGCTTTTCCTAATAATTCAATTTCCGTTTAAAGATAAAGATCAAACTCCGTGATTGCCCATACGCTTGATTGGATGAGGTCCCGCTCACCAGTTCCCAGCCGTCTTCGCCCAGCCGGTTCAGTTCAGCCTGCAGCCGGACGACGTCCACCTTTCCGCCTGACCAACCCTCGGTATCATAACAATAGGTATAATATTCGAATTTATCCATATTTAAAATCCCCTCCTTTCGCAATAATAACATAATATGCCAAATAAATCAAAGGAAAACAATACATATTAAGCGACTATCTACCGAACAGGTTCATCACCCCGTGAAGCAAAATCGTCGAGTAGCAATTTTTTGTCTTCAGCCGCACAAATCCCAGGACGACTCCGAAACACAAGCCCACAATCACTTTCCACATCATGGCGTTCGCAAGCCCCGTCTCAACACGGAAGGCAATGGAACTGATATACCCAAGGTGCCAGAGCCCGAACAGAACGGTCGAGACGAGATAGGTCTTCCATTCCTTTGTGAAAACCGTGTTCAGTTTTTTCCAGATATACCCGCGAAAAATCAACTCCTCAAAAATCGGCGTCACGATGCAGGCAAAAATATTCATCCAGATCGCCTCTGCCCCGCCGAAATAATTCACCGGATTGACGATGAGCAAAAGAATGGCTGCCGTGGTGGCAATGATATAGCCAGTTCCGAATTTTTTCGGAAATACCGACAATTCGACTTTTTGCGCTCTGAAAATGAGCGTATAAGCGACCGTCAGCAACGCCATTGCGGCCATCATCGCCATGTGGTCGGAAAAATCCGTCCGCTCCACAAACACAAAGATGAGCTGCTGGATTCCGAACAGCAGCGCCTGCAATGTGACCATCAAAAGTAAAATTCCCCCGACGGTTTTTAAATGCCCGGTCTTCATTTCACATCCCTCGTTTTCATATAACAAACCATCCTATCACAG
Source organism: Oscillospiraceae bacterium (assembly GCA_035380125.1). Classification (NCBI taxonomy): domain Bacteria; kingdom Bacillati; phylum Bacillota; class Clostridia; order Eubacteriales; family Oscillospiraceae; species Oscillospiraceae bacterium. The sequence continues at coordinate 93,701 of DAOSWV010000010.1, read as the reverse complement.
CCATACCGCCCAATCGCCGTAATCGAATGTTCCGCTTCCGTGACGGAGTTTGCCGTCCGCTTTCAGCTGTCGAAAAGCGCCGCGCATCCGATTCAAAATCTCCGGTTTGATCTCCAAGCTGTGATGTGCCGGAAAGACCTTTTTTACGGATAAAGAAGCGACTTTTTCCAGCGAATCCAAATAGGCCGCCGGGTCGGTGGACGGATAATACGCAAATAACGTATCCTTATAAACCAGATCACCTGTGAATAAATATCCCCGCGCCTCTTCCCAGAAGCACATATGCCCCGGAGAGTGACCGGGTGTATGCAGCACTCTTATGACGCGTCCTCCGAGGTCAATCACATCTCCGTCATGCAGCACGCGTGTGGGCGTTCCCTGAAAAAATTCATAACCGTTTACATCATATCCGTCCGGTAAATCACAGCGGTCAATCACCATGTCCCGAATCGTCTCCATCGTCAGGGGAAATTCGCCGGAAAGCCAATTCAATTCCGCCTCGTGGGCGTAAATATCCGGGTAATATCGATGCCCGCCGATATGGTCCCAGTGAATGTGCGTCGCCACAGCGGTTACGGGTTGATCCGTCCGTTTTTTCACCTCTTCGGAGATGTCGCAGATGCCGAGTCCGGTATCAATCAGCAAACTGCGTTCCGTCCCGTTCAGAAGATAGCAGTGCGTCTCTTCCCAGTGCCTGTATTCGCTGATGATGTATGTATCCGCGTCAATGCGGTCTATTGTAAACCAATCGTTCATAACAATCTCTTTTCCGTTCAGTGATTAAACCGTTTACTCTCCGAAAGCTACAGCAGATGATAATACGGGCAGATGTCCTCGTAATGCCCGTCTTTCATCCGGAATCCGCCCGGAATCGTCCCGAGCTGCACAAACCCGAGCCGCTCATACAGATGCCGCGCGTGCGTGTTGGAGGCGACCACGGCGTTGAACTGTATGACCTTGAATCCGTGCTGTTTGGCTTGTAAAAGGCAGTCTTTCACCAGCATTTCCCCGATATGCAGACCCCTGCTCTCGGAACCGACGGCGAAACTTGCGTTGCAGATATGTCCGCACCGCCCCACATTGTTGGGATGGAGAATATACATTCCGTATATTTTCGAGCTTTTTCTACATTCTGCGACACCGCAAAAAGTCTGTTCGGCAAAAAACGCCCTGCCCGTCTCCTCAGTCAGGCACTCCTCCTGCGGGAAGGCGATCCCCTCCTCCACGACCTCGTTCCAGATACGGATCATCTCGGCGGCATCGGCATCCCGATACGCCCGGATTTTGATCTCCATGATTATGCAAATCCCTTTCTGTTTTTTCGGTTTATTTCGGGATCGGAAGCAGCATTCGGGTCTCTTTTTGATACTGCTCATACCCCTCTTTATACCCTGCCAGATGCTTCTCCGCAAGCGGAATGCTGATAAACAAAAATAACAGTGTATTCATAAGCGCCCCAATCAATAAATACCAGCGTTCGATATGGCTCGGAAGCACCGCCAGATAGACGCCCCACCACATCATGATCTCACCGAGATAATTCGGGTGGCGCGCGTGTTTCCAGACCCCGGTGCGGATGATTTTCGTCCGATCCCCGGTGCTCTTTTGGAATCCGTGCATTTGAATATCTGCTGTCATCTGCAAAACCGCTCCGGATAAACTGATAAGCAGCCCAATCAAAGAAAACGCGCTGAATGTACTTTGCCCCGTTACATAATAGACCGCCGGCAAAATACACAGATACACGATAAACGTCGGCATCAGTTGAATCCCCACAAGGTTGACAACCTCGTAAAATTTCCCGGTCTGTTCCTTAATCCGGTCATACCGCCAATCCTGATGACCCAGCCCCTTGAAGGTATAGGCCCAGTTAGCGGTCAACCGGATGCCCCAGAATAAAATAACGGCAAACAGCAGAGCAGATCCCAAATCAATACTGCCCTTTTGAATCAACAACAGCGTTAAAATGACAATGGGCTGCACGCTCCAATAAGGATCATAAACCGACGCATTGCGAAAAATAACGCTCGCTGCCCAAATCAGCACGGTCGCGGCGGTATCCGCAGCCAGCAGCTTCAGCCAAACCGCGCCGTCTATATGCAAATAGATCATTGCACCCGCCAAAGCGGCAATGAGATAGCAGATAAAAATCATCAAAAAGCCCCTGCCGGTTTTATTTTTCAATTTCCCTCTCCTCCGTTTATATCCGAAAATGATTTCCCGCCGATGTTTTGGGGGCGGGATTTCCTTTCGAACAGCATCAGTCCAAAAGCATAAAGTCCGATCACGATAAAAGGAATATCAGGCAGCCATCCGGTCAACACGGTGGCGGTTCCAATCAGCACCGCATAGATCGCCATCAACCGGAACAACACCCGGTTTCCGCGGGGATAATTTAATGTGAACAGGCTCAATACGACCATCGTTGTCGGACAGGGCATGAGTCCGTAATAGGAAAAAAGCAGGTCGCTGACGTTCAGGGTGAACCCCTGCCCGTACTGATAAAACGGATACCAGAATCCCCAAACCAGCACCGGCAGCACAGCCCACCGATATCCCGCTGTCTGCCTGTAATCAAGATCAATGCTCTTTCGAAACAGTTCCCGCACCCAAAAGAACGCGATGAATGCCAACAGTACCGGTGCGGCAAGAAACACCAGTAGATAAACAACACCGATTCCCGCCCAGTAAATGACGCCGAAAACGCCCCAGTACCCGAACAAAAACAACCAATTCAACGCAAAATAAGCCGTGAATACCGTTCTGACCCGATTGCCCATGCAAAAAACCAACAACAGGACGATCAGTGAGGCAATATGAAAAAACGGCGCAAGGGTCGTGCCGAATAAATCGAACTCCATCTCGACAAACCGATGGAATCCCTCGCCGAACACGGCCGGATCAAAGCTCATAATCCCCTCCTATTTCTACGGCTTCTTTCACCTGATCTTTTGAAAAGCGATTCTGGGTGACCCATTCGCAAGATAAATTTCCCCGCAATAAACAAAACCCAGTTTTTCCAGCAGGCTCCGCATGGGTTTGTTGTCTTCGTGCGTATCGATCCGGATATTGCCGGATTGCTCAAACGCCCAGTTCAGACAATAAGTCGCAGCACCCTTTGTCCCTTCGGCGGAGGCGATTCGGTGAACCACTGCATACGGTTCGTCGTTGCGCCATGCACCGCCTTCGACTATGCGATAGGTCGGGTCGTCCTCACGCGCATAATAAAACACGGCGGCAATTTTGCCATCATCCGTGCAGACATAGAGTTTCCCCTGACGGATATCGTTTTCGATCAATTCCCGCGGGGGATGACAATCTCCCCACTGCTCCGGGTTGCCGTTCTCCCGCATAAATTTTCTCGCATATCCGTAAATTTTCATAATGCTGTCGATTTCGCCAACTTCAGCTTTTCTGATTTCCATAACCGTTTTCCCTCTGTCTTCCTTGCTGTCTGTGATGAATTAAATATAACAGGTTCGAACGGATAATTCAACCTGCATATTCATGCTCAAAAAAAGAAACCGTCATTTTACAGACGGCTACTTTTTTGAATCACGATAAATTACCGCCTTAAAGCACTGCTGCCGAAAGATCCTTTTTCGTATCGGTTTCGGGCGCCCCGTGCAGTAATTCACCAATCGTGATATCGGGATTCGCAACGCCCCTTTCCATCACTTCAACGCTCTGCTCAAACAGCGCCTCCAGCTCATGGGGATACAAAATTTTCACCATATACTCAAAGCGAAAATCGAGCCCGCCGTCGTTCATATTGGGAACCACCACAGTATAAAGCGGCAGCGTGAACCGGCCATTGCTGTAATTACCGAATTCGCAGTGCCAACCCTCGGGCAGTGAAAGCGAAAGCGGAACGCAGGTCAGCAGCATCGAATAGGTCCAAGAAAACATCGACATGTGTTCCATGGCTTTGATCTCACCTTGATGAAGACAATATAAATAATCCGCATGGCGCAGAACCTGATATTGCACCTGCTGGGTATGCTCGATCGCCTGCTGAAACGTCTGGTCTTTTTGAATCACGGTGCGAAGGGGCAGCGCATTGACGCGGCAGCCGCCGGAGCGCTTGTCGGCAAGTGTAATTCTCCGGTTGACTGCGATCATAAAAGTGACGTCGTCGGTCTCCTCGCTGATTCTTGAAAGATAAGTGCGCATACCGACATAGACCATCGTCTGCAGTGGGACTCCGTTCTTTTCACAGTAAGCCAGAATCGGCGCGGCTCTTTCCGCGGACAGATGTATCCCGTAGTTTTCGCTTTTATCATATATAAACGTATTCAGGGACATATAGCGAAGATTCGGGTCCCTCTTTTTGCGGCGCATTTTGTTCAGACAGCGCATATTGTCGGCACCGGCATAAAACGAGGGGCCGTCTTTGGCATAATAATGTTTATAAAATTGACGGTGTTTCTCCAGCTCCTCTTTGTCATTGAATAACTGCAGATCTTTTTTCAAACATTCCTCGAATGCGGCGAGCGGCCGGGGCATAGGGGTCTTGTTTTGCAGCGCGGCAATGACCTCAAGCAGATCGGCGAACAATAAAACCACGGCATACAGATCTGCGAGGACATGAGAGATGTTCAAATAGATGCCGGTGTGTCCGTCATAAGTCCGATAAAAAATGAAACGGTACACTTCCCCTTTCTTGGTTTTCAGTGGAGTGTGCGCGTCTTTCATCAGCACGGCTTCCTGCTCCTGCTTTGTTTTTCCCGTGAAATCCAGAATCGGGATTTTGTCTAACCGATATTCCGGCATAAAATACTGTTTGAGGCTTCCCTCATGTTTTTCGAAGCGTATACGCAAACAGTCGTTGCGCGCAATCTCCGTGTTCACCGCCTGTTTCAGCAGTTCAAAGTCAAACTGCTGGTTGACAATCATGTAGAAGACAATCTGGTTGCACTCCTTGTGCAGGCTGTACTGCAGCTGTACCAGGGGCAGCTGCTGTGAGCCGAAAATGTCATAATACGTTCTGCCGGTTTCTCTTTTTGACATAATTTTTCCTCCGTCCTTGTTTTACCGCTATTCAACGGCCTTCAGTGATTCGACCATGCTGATGTCCCGCATGCGTTTGGTCATCAACAGGTTAACCGATACGATGTAGAACGCGGTGAGCAGCGCGGCATACAGATAACTCGCGGTTGCGATGTCTCTGGCGAATTTGACCATATCCGCCTCGACCGTCTGAAGCATAAACTGCGCCAAAAAATAGCCGATCACACCGCCGAGCACAATCCCGACGGCGCCCATCACGAAGTTTTCGCGGAAAATGTACATATTGGTCTCACTGTGCTTAAACCCGAGTACCTTGATGGTGGCAATCTCACGAGTGCGTTCGGAGATGTTGATATTGGTCAGGTTATAGACTACCACAAAAGCCAGCGCGCCTGCCGCAATCAACATGACCAATATGATGATGTTGATGCTGTTAATGGTCTCGGCAAAAGATTTCCTTGCCGCATCGATGCTGACGATGGACAGAATCGAGCTGTCCTTCGCCAGCCAGTCGGACACAAAGCCCTCAAAATCGGTCATGTTTTCGCTGGCTGCGCATGCAATAGAATTAAACTTTATATCCGTACCGAAAGTCTGCTCATAAAGCGCGGGCGAGATGTAAATATAGTGGTAGATATAATTTTCGGTGACCGCCGTAACCGGAAGCGTATAAAGCACCTCGTTCGCGATAAAGGTGACGGTATCTCCGACGCTGATACCGAGCGCCTCCGCCAGTTTATCGGTGACAATCACGCCCTCGTCGCCGAGTGTAAGCGCACCTTCGTTCTTGGGATTGCGCAGGGTGATCATCCGTTCCATCTGCGCGATGTCCTCCGGCGCAAACACAAATACATTGCGGATCACCTCCCCGCCTTTTTCAGCCTCGACCGGCAAAATCTTCGAAAACAACTCGCCGCTCAGCCGGTTATCTTCCGCAAACTGCTGCCCCAACGCATTGGCTTCGTCACGCGTCAGTTCTCTTGACAGCGTAAACATAATCTTATAGCGGTTGATCTCTCCGTACTGCTTATCCACGATCGGATTAACCCCGTCGCGCATGCCGAAGCCCGCCACAATCAGTGCCATGCAGCCCGAAATGCCCAATACCGTCATCATCAGCCGCAGTTTATACCGAAACAGGTTGCGCGCGGTGATCTTTTGGGAAAAACTCATCGCGGACCAAAATCTCTTAAAGTGCTCGAGGAATATTTTTCGGCCGCCTTTCGGCGTCTTTGGGCGCATCAGTGCGGCAGTCGGCGTTCTCAGCTCCTTATAACAGCAGTACCAGGCCACCATCACCGTGCAAAGCAAGGCAACGAACATTGAAATCAGCGACATATCCCACGGAATTTGAATATCAATATCGGGCAGGCGGTACAGTGCGGAATAAGCGCCGATGATCACCCGCGGCAAAATCTGAATACAGACCAGCTGCCCCAGCACGCTGCCGAGAATGCAGGCGACTGCGGAGTAGATCATGTATTTGCCCGCAATCTGCGCCGACGAATATCCTAACGCTTTGTAGGTGCCGATCTGAACACGCTGCTCGTCAACCATGCGGGACATGGTGGTCAGACAGACCAGCGACGCGACCAACAGGAAAAACACCGGGAAAATCGCCGCGATCGCGTCGATGCGTTCCGAATCCTGATTGAAACCCGCATAACTCTGGATAACGTCATCACGCGTGAAAGCATACCATTTCCCCGATTCGACCTCGCCGAACATATTTTTTATATTCTGTATGCGATTGTTCCCGTCGGCGATTGAGCTCTGCGCGTTGGCGAGTGCATCCAGATACTCAGCGTATCCCTCATCGTATTTTTTTTGTCCCGCAGCCAGCTGCTCTTCTGCGGCCTCAAGTTGTGCTTTTGCATCCGCCAATTGAGTCAAAACCAATGCCTTTTTTTGATTGAATTCCGCCTCACCCGCTCTGAGCTTGGTTTCGGCAGCCTCCAACTTCAACCTATTGGCCCGCAACTGCGCGTTCGCCTCATCCAGCTCTTTCTTTCCGGCCGCATATTCAACTTCTCCGCTGTTCAATTCTCCGTAGGCCAGATCGAGCTGCGCTTTGGCTTTGTCCAGCTCCTCTCGAGCTTGCTCCAACTGTTGATTCGCGGCATTCAGTTCCGCTTCGGCTTCCAGCAGTTGAGTTTCATAACCCTCGATCTGTGCCACAACCTTTTGGAGTTCTTCCAGCGCCTGTGCGCCCTGATCCTCTGCATTCGCCACACGTTCGGCAGCGGCCCGAACCTGCTCCTCCAACTGAGCGGTCACCTCCGGGTCGGCACCGCCGTTATCGATATAATCCTGAAGTTCCGCCTGCGCCTTTTCGTAAAGCGCCTCCGCTTCCTCCATATTGATCTCTTCCCCGTTCAACACGGCTTCGGCCATAGCGACAGCCGCCTGTGCGGTATCGTAAATTTCTTTGGCCTCGTCAAACTCCTGTTTTGCCGCCGTATAGCGCGTCAGCCCATCGTTGTACAACGCCTCATTTTCCTGATACTCAGCCGCACCGAGATCATACTGTGCCCAGCCGTCGTCCAGTTGTTCGCGTGCATTTGCGAGTTTTGCTGCGCCCTTGTCATATTGGGCCTGAGCGATGATCAGCTGTGTTTTCCCTTCGGAGATTTTAACAGCAGCGTCAAATAATTCATCTTCGGCTTTTTTAAATTCAGCCTCAGCTTCCGCTTTGGCTTTATTGTAATCATCCCAACCGGCGTCGATTTCGGCCCTCGACTTCTCCAGTTCCAGTTTCGCCTCATCCAGCTGCCGCTTGGCGTCGTTCAACTGAGCGTAGGCGTCGGACGTCTGCAAGTTGAGTTCGCTTTCCGCATCTTCGATCTGTGTTTTGATATTCTGCAAAAAAAGATCATAGCTGACCCGGCCGGCCTCATCGATTTGAATCGACGCCCGGCTGATGTCAGCTGCATATTGCGCGTCGAACGCGGTGACGCCGGCGGCTCGGTTTAAAAGAACATAGAGCTCCGTATAGCGGGAATATTTGAATTCGGAAGCAGGAAGCATGATGTAATAAGAGATAATGCCGTTTCCGACGGAGGATGTCCCGTAAGAATAGGAGATCTGTTGTGGCGATTTAATCAGACCCACCACGGTATAGCTTGTGCCGGAAATAATGGCATCTGTTGCTGTTGAGCCCGCAGTGTCGGAGAAGCGGATGACATCTCCGACGGCGATGTCCGTATCCTGCATACGGTACGGCGCGGCAAGGCACTCACCCGGATTTTCGGGCATGCGGCCTGCGATCAGCTGAACGATATTCAGCGTGTCTTGTTCACCTGAAATCGGCAGCGAAGATACGCGGGCCACACTGTTGCCTGCGTCCTCCGTAACGATCAGATCGGCCGAATAGGACGGCATCACGCCCGCCACACCGTCGAGCACGCGAACCGCCTCCACGTCGCTGTCGTCGAAACCGACGGTAGATATAACCTCCAGATCCATCAGCGAAGAGGCGTTAAAATAATTCTCCGCCGTTGCGCGCATGCTGGGAGCCGTCGCCTTGACGCCGACAAAAAATCCGACGCTCAAAAAGGTAATCAGCGCGATCGAAATAAACCGTTCGCGCGAGCGCAGAATCTCCCGGCGTGTATCCTTGCCCAACATTCCCGTCTTCATATCCGCTCCTTTTCCCGCCCGGAACAAATCACCCTGCGGATTACCATTCCAGTTCCTCCACGGAAACGGGCGAGGGATTGAGGTCAATCGAGGCCACCGAACCGCTGCGCATGCGGATCACGCGGTCGGCCATGGGGGCGATCACCGTATTGTGAGTAATTAATACAATCGTCATCTTCTGCCGCCTGCAGGTCTCCTGCAGCAGGGTGAGAATCTTTTTGCCCGTGGTATCGTCCAGCGCCCCGGTCGGCTCGTCGCAGAGCAGCAGTTTCGGATTTTTGGCCAGCGCGCGGGCAATCGCCACCCGCTGCTGTTCGCCGCCGGAAAGTTGAGAGGGGAAATTTTGTACACGTTCACGCAGCCCCACACTTGAAAGCACCTCCACGGAATCGAGGCCGCTTCCGCAGATCTGCGAGGCAAGCTCTACGTTTTCACCCGCCGTCAGATTCGGGATGAGATTATAAAACTGAAAGACGAATCCGATGTCCATCCGCCGGTATTGAATCATTTTCGACTCGGAGAGAGCGCTGACGGCTTTCCCGTCGACAATGATGTCCCCTTCGTCGCAGTTATCAATGCCGCCGAGCATATTGAGCACGGTGGTTTTCCCGGCGCCGCTGGCGCCCAAAATCACCGCGAATTCGCCTTTTTCAATGGTGAAATTGACCGCATTTGCGGCCACAATTGTCACTTCGCCCATCTGATATCGCTTATAAACATCCTTAAAAACAATATACGGTGTCATTGCCTATCCTGCCTCCTCAAGACGGATCAGTGCAGGACGGTCTCTTTTTCAAGATAGGCGATAACGTCGCTGATATACTGAAAATTAATCGCTTCCCGTTCAGGAATAGCCACCTTGAATTCCCGCTCCAACACCGTTATAAGATGGATGAACTCCAGCGAATTTAATCCAAGATCCTTTCTCAATTCGGATTCCGGAGTGATTTCCGCCGGGTCCAGTATAACGTATTCGGACAGAATGGTAAGTAATCTCTCATACATAATAAAAACGCTCCTTTTTATACATTTATTTATATTAGCTTTACAAATCTGCGCGCATACCGCGGATAGAACAAGTCGTCCCATCAATTAACGCTTTGCGTTCTCACCGCGCATTTAAGCAGGTATCAATGTTCTTTAAAAAATAATATTATATCGGAATTCCCTCACCGTAAGAGAATTTGTTCTGTTCCTCGACGACTTTGTGGCGGATGACTTTTTTGGTGGTCGTGCGTAAAAAATCCTCCTGTGTGATAAACAATTGGTGCATCTGCTTATATCCGGGCAGCAGTTTATTGACCCGCCGCAGATCCTCGGCCACCAATTTTTCGATGGTCTTGTGATCCATCGATTCAAAGTAATTTTCCGCTTCAATCTTCAGCGCGGCAGCGATGGTTTGCATCAGCATCCCTTTTACCTGATATTGATAGGAATAGACCACCGCATCCCTGACATAGGGCATTTGCTGAATAATTTTGGCCTCGATCTCCTCCGGATGCACATTCTTGCCGTTATTGAGGACAATTAAATTCTTTTTTCTGCCGACCACCGTGATCTCCCGGCCTCTCAGTTTTCCGTAATCCCCCGTTCTCAGCCATTCGCCGTCAAAGGTCGCAGCGGTGGCCGCCGCGTCTTTGTAATACCCCAGCATCACATTTTCGCCTTTAACACAGATTTCGCCGACGCCGTTTTGATCGGGTTGGTCGATTTTAACCTGAATGCTCTTTAACGGTTTCCCTACGGCTTCCGGATGCCGGTGCGCTTTCAGGTTGACCGAAACCGCAGGAGAACATTCAGTCAGCCCGTATGCGGTCACCACGTCGATGCCTAGGCTGTAAAGACCCCGCAAAATCTCCGGATCAATTGCCGCGCCGCCGCACATGACCCGTTTGAAGTTTCCGCCCAAACTCTCTTTCAGCTGCTTGAACAGGATGTCACGGATGTCGATGCCAACCGCAAGCAGCAGATTGGAAATTTTAATCGCAGCCCGCAAATCCCGGTCGCGTCCCTGCCGCTTCGTCTCCGCCCAGATGGTTTTATACACCGTCTCCAAGAACAGCGGCACCACGATCGACATACCGGGTTTCACCGCTTTAAAGGTATCCAAAAGCCCCTTGAGTGTCGCACAGATGTAAATATTAATACCCTTTAGTATCCCGGGCAGAATGTGGCAGTTGAGTTCAATGGTATGATGAAACGGCAGCATTGACAGCGACTCCGGTTCGCACGGCGCGATCCTGACGATGTTCTCAATATTGGTGCAGATATTTTTATGGCTGAGCATGACTCCCTTGTTCGGACCGGTAGTTCCGGAGGTAAACAAGATCACCGTGACTTTCTCCCGATCGATCTGCCTGTCCAGATAACGGCGGTCTCCGCGGCTGAGCAATTCTTTGCCGTACTGGATCAACCCGTTCAGCGTATCGGCCTCGTCCACGCCGGGAAGCGGCTCAAGTGAAAATCCCCTCACTCCGGCGTTTTCCAACATTCGAGCTGCGCCGTGATAGGATCCGGTATAAAACAACGCACTTGCATCGCCTTTGAGCGCCAGATTTTTAAGGTCCTCGTCGGGCAGCTCTTTATCCAGCGGAACAATCACACCCACGCCGCATACCACCGCCATGTAAGTAATAAACCATAGATAGGAGTTCTCCCCCACCAGTGCGATATGCGCATCCGCAAAGCCGTAATCCATCAGCGCCGTGCCCAGTGCATTGATGTCGTCGACAATGTCCTCACAGGAATATTGTACGATTTCACCGCCACGCGTCTCACGCAGAACCGTTTGACTGCCGTATAGCGCCAAAGCTCTATACAGCAATTCTCTCAAGTCCTGCAGAGGAGCCATCGGCGAAATCGGCTTCCGGCGGGTGAAGTTTGTCTGATGATTTTTCATAATAAGTTGACCTCCGTTCCGATTAAAAAGCCGGCAAATATTTTGCATTGCTGTTGTTTAATCCGCAAAAGAAAACAAATATAGAATATAAAAATCGGAGCATAAAATAATCCTATGTTTAATCATACAAATTAAATGACACCTGTCAATCGCTAATTTTGGTATTTTATGGGAGCTTTTGCCGAATAATCTTTTTTCCTGTAAAATGGCATAAAAAACAAACTCCGCAACGTCTTTTTTATCTTTTGCGGATGAAACCATTCGATGAAAAGATTTTCGGAAAATAGGTGTTTTTTATTTCCTGCTCTTTTAATCCCTTTGTACAAAAAGATGTATTCATATAATACCACTGTTTAGTAACAAAAATGGTTACATTTTCCCATATTTCCTGTATAATTTAAAAATATTCCGCTTGTTTTTAAAAATTACCTTGTGCTTTTTTTATATGAGCCGAAATCAAACTAAACAAAAGTGATCATATTATAATCGTACTATCACAATAAAAATTTGAACCCCACGTAGAATAGCGTGGGGTTCAAATTGATTTAAAATATTACCTAATGTAATTATTTCTTTGCCGCGTCGTATTGCTCGATATAATGTGCGATGGCTTTGTTCTTTTCGAACCACGCCTCAAAGCCGTGTTCTTTGATGTAGGTGTTCCCGTCCAGCCAACGCTTCCGGATCCCTTCGGGCACCACGTCTTTTTGACAGGGGAATTCCGCACACTCAGCGCAAAAATGAATCCCGCGTTCCTTAGTGCACTTCGGAATATTACAACCCTTAATGCAGCCCCCGTGCGCACCGCAGTTGGTCTGGCAGCCCTCGCAGCCCGGATTTTTGTAAAGCTCTTCGAGCATCTCGTTAAAGATATTGATCCGGTTCAGTTTTTCAATGCGTCCTTCTGTCAGGTCATTCTTATAAACATTTACATGCCCCTCATACCAGCCCTTATAAAGTTCATGCAGACAGGCGGCATGTTCACGGATCCCGCCGTGGATATAGCCGAAGCAGGTATAGCACATCAGGGAGCAAGGGCCGATCGCGTTAATCATTTCTTCTTTTGTCATCACTGTTCTCCCGTAACCTTTTTCATCGGCTCGCCCCATTTTCCCATGGCACGCCCTTCCCACGAGAAATAGGTGCCGCCCACCGTTCTTGCCGGGCGGATCATATGAAGCTTATCCTCAAAGGAAACCGAATCATCACTCAACGCCTCGTCGGCCAGCACATTGCGGATTTTACATAAATAAATGTCCACACCTCCGTCCCGAAAAGTTTTATCGACTTCCAGCTCGAACGTCCAGGGACATTTTTCAAGCACCGGAACCGAGAGCACCTGCCCTTTTTCAACGCCGACCTCAATCTTCATCTTATCCGCATCATACCCCGACTTGCAGCCGAAATAGTCAGCCAGCGGAAGCAGTTCTTCGGTCACCATCCCCATCGAAAAGACCCCGTTCCTGCGGATGTTGTCACGGGTGCGTTTATCTTCGCAGATCGCAGCCATTACCCCGAGACCTTCGCCCCAATAATAACTCACCCAGCAGAACAGCCCGAAGTCCGGCTTGCCGTCCTCGTTGTATGTACCGTAGACAAACAGCGTCTGCGGGCAGAAGCCGTTGGAAACCGGTATAGATTTTTTCATGATTATAACCCCTAAAAAGTATTATTTCCGCTCTGTAAGCAGTTTCATCAATGCCACGATTCTGTTTGCCCGGGTCTCTTCCTTTTTTGAAATTTCGATATGGTTGAGTTGTTCGCGTTTGTAATAATCCGGTTGGTTTCGAAACCGTTCCAAAACACCGAAGTCCTTCAGCGCCTTTTCGATATCGGCGGGAATCACGACCGCTCGCTTTTTCGCGTCTCTTTCCAACGTCACATGCACGCTGTCGCCGAGGTTTTTACCGACCGCCCGCTTGATAAATTCGTTATAGACCAGATAGTGCCCGTTTTTCGACGGCAGCAGCATGTGGTCGAACGGATGCCCGTCCACCGTAATGCAAACCGGAATGTTGCCCTTAGAGCCGAACTGTTCCGACACCGAATACGGGAAATAGAACACGTTCCATTTAATCTTGCCCGAGCAGTTTGATTTCGCTGTCAAATTCAAATTTCAAAACAAACCCTCTTTATGCGTTATTAATTAAATTCTGCGCTGCCCCTGTTTTCACCAAAAGGCCTTTCGCACCGGAAGCGGGTCGCAGGTCTGCGCCATTCTGTCGCACATCAATTCAAGCATCTCGGATTTCACCTGCGCATATTCGGGCTGATGATACAAATTGACCGTTTCGTTCGGGTCGTTTTGCAGATCATACAGCTCGCCGAGGTTTTTCACAACGCCGGTCTCGTCATGCACCCGAACCAGTTTATAATTCCCGTTGCAAACCATCGTGTCAAACGCCTGCGGATTGCAGTGATTGACGTTCGCATTGTAATATTCGCAATAGACGCTTTCGCGGTGGACGTCAAGCGGCGCATTTCCCGTGAGCAGCGGCCAAAGCGATTTCCCCTGCATGCCGGGTTCTATGTCGACACCCGCGGCGTCGCAGAGCGTGGGCGCCAAATCGATCAACTCCACCAGCGCGTCGCTAACCCGACCTGCCGGTATGACGGACGGATATGCGATGATCAGCGGCACACGGATATTGTTTTCATAAAAATACGGCCCTTTCAGGTACATCCCGTGGTCACCGAGGTTCTCGCCGTGATCGGACATGAAAATAATCATGGTGTCGTCCAGCTGATTGCTCTCCTCAAGATAATCCAACAGCCGCCCGACCTGATGGTCGATCAGATCGATCATCGCCCAATATGCGGCGCGTACATACCGGTGGTCTTTTTCCGTCATCGCGTCATAAGCCATACTGCCCGGGGTGTCATAAGCGCCCATATGGTCTTTTTGCTGGAACAGCGGTTTTTCGTCTAATTCCCCCGGCACATAGTTCGGCAGCGGAATTTCATCAAACATTTTCAGATATCGCTCCAGATATTCCGCAGGCGGATTAAAGGGATGATGCGGCGCAAAGACGTTGACCGAGAACAGCCACGGCTTGCCGTGTGCGCGGGCGCTCTCGATATACTCCTGCGCACAGTTCATGCACCAGGTCACCTGATGGTTTTCCTCTTCCATGCCCGACTGCACATAGCGGCATTCCGCCAGATTCTCGCTGCGATATTGAATATTCCGCGATTCCAGCCACATCGTATATTCGTTCATCGTCCAACCGTGAGCCGGACTGACACCGGACGGGTGATGCGACCATCTGAAATAATCATAGCCGTCATCAATGCGGGGTTCCGTGTTGCGGCCGATATCCGGATGGCATGCCGAAATATGCAGTTTTCCCGACAGCCCGCAGGTATACCCGTTTTCCGCAAGGACTTTGGTGACCAACCGCTCGTCAGCCGGTATGTCCTGTCCGTTTTGGCGCACGCGGCAGGTTCTGGGGTATCTGCCCGTCAAAAAGCACGCCCTGCTCGGTGCGCAGACCGGTGACTGCGAATAGGCACGGTTAAACCGCGTACCCATCGCGGCAAGCCGGTCGATATTCGGTGTTTTCACATACTTGTTTCCGTAACAGCCGAGTGTGTCAAACCGCTGCTGATCGGTACAAATCCACAAAATGTTCAATGTCGTTTCCTCCTGTGTTATGATTCGTTCCGGTTTTTTACAATTCGTCGCTTTATCGGTTCCTTTCTCCCTTAATATCCGTTTATTATATAATAGAGGTTTCAACCGTTTCAGTCAACCCTTTCCCCAAACCCATGCAAACCGGCGGCAAAAACACTGCTTTCCACAGGAAAGCGCATTGACTGAACCCGCAAAATGTGATATCCTGCCAAAAAGAAGAACCCACAAAACCATTCCGAAAAACTAATACTGCTCATCGGAGGAATTATCATGTCTGAAATATCTGAAAGCGCCTTTGCCGAAAAACTCAATCAACTGCACGAAAGCTATGATGAAAAAGAACATATGCTGCTGCTTCCCTTCCGCACACCGGGATATCACACCACTTTAAAGGGCGGAGTGGTTCATCCCACCATACACGCCCTGAATTACGCCGTGGCGCTGCTGGACAGCAAAGATAAGAAGAACACGCAAAGGGCTTCTCGGATTTTAAGAAAAGTGATTTCGCTGCAGGACACCGACCCGTCGCATAACACCTATGGCATTTGGCCCTGGTTTTTAGAAGAACCGCTGTCCCAAATGTCCCCTCCGGACTGGAACTGGGCGGATTTTTGCGGAAAACAACTGCTGCAGGCGGCCATTGACTACACGGATGTCTTGGAGCCGGATCTGCAAGAGCTCCTGAAAGCGGCGATCATCCATGCCTGCAAGTCCATTATGAAACGGGATGTGGGACCGGATTATACGAACATCTCTTTAAAGGGAACTTACGTGACTTATGTGGCGGGAAAACATTTCAATGAACCGGAAATTTTGGCATACGCAAAAAACCGACTGAAAATCCTGTATGCGTATAATATGGAAAACGGCGCGTTCAATGAATACAACAGCCCGACCTACACGGTGGTGGCAATCGAAGAAATCGCTTCGATGCTGCTGCATATTCGGGACCAGGATGCTCTGGATAAAATCCGGGATCTGAACAAAATGGCCTGGGGATGCCTGGCGCAGCATTTTCATATGCCTACCCGGCAATGGGCGGGTCCTCACTACAGATGCTATACCAACCTGCTGCCCAAAAACACCCTTTCCTTCATACAGATCGGCACGGGCGGAAAGGTTCGCTTTTTGACGGAAGATGATCTGGACGTTTCCCCGTCCTGGGTCAGAATGAAATTGGAATGTCCGGAAGAATTTTATGATTACTTTTTACATCCGTCGGACGAACGGATTGTCAGCAAAACCTTTCACAAGGGAACCGGAACGGCGCCCGATGAAAAGGAATACGGATATTATAATAACGACTATGTTCTCAGCAGCTTCAACCGGTCGGTTTTCTGGAATCAGAGACGCCCATTGCTGGCTTACATGAGCACCCCAGAAGCACCGGTTTATATGCAGTTAAGATTGCTTCACGACGGGTACGACTACGCTTCGGGGCATTTGACGTGTGTTCAGAAAAAAGGCGCCGTTTTGGGAATGGTCAATTTCTTCACCGACGGCGGCGACACCCACCTGCATCTGGATAGGATTCAAAACAGTACTATTACAGCCGCCGACTTACGGCTTCGCCTGGAATTCGGCGGCGCGGTTGAATCCGTAAAAAGCGTTATGCAAACCGGCGACGCCGCTTTTGAAATCCATACAAACGATTTGGTTATTTCTATTAACTGCATCGAAGCGGCTTTTGACAATAACATCATCCGGCTCGAACAGGGGAAAGACGAAGAGAAACGCTGGGTGGATTTCATCTTATACGCCGGCGTAAAACGAATCTTCCGATTGGACGCCATTGAAAAGGCCTATGCGATATTCACGCTGAATATCGGCCGCAAAAAGATTATCGAAGCCGGAGGAAAAGAAACGCACGCAGAGCCGATTCCCGGTGCTTTCTCGGTCCAATGCGGTGACGGACTTGTAACGGTGACCGGAAAGTTGGGGGAAGAAAACGACCGGGAAAGCGAAAAGATCACAATGACCGTTCCCGCCGGGCCGCTGCCCTATTTGAAAATGGTTGCTGCGATCAAGAAAACCCCGTAATCATATATAGATTAAAATTCAGAAACGCCATCAGCCGAAAGCCGTATATCGACAACAGGTCAATATCGGGATTATTGTGATAATGATGCGCACAGCCGTAAGTCACCTCAATTTGGGACACCTTTTCAGAAACTCCGCCATAAACGCTTCCCTGCGCATAGGCGATATGTAAGTCGTTCCCCAGATGCTCCCTTTCCCGCTCTGGATGATCTCCACGTTCTCCTTTGATAATGCCATCGACATCGGGATGCCCTCTCCGATTTTCGCCGATGTGACTTTCTCATAATAGATTTTCTGCGTAAACGGCCCCATTCTGCACAGCAGATAATCCTCTCTCAGCTCGAAATAACTCCCGAAATAAGTCCACAGCAGTAAACCGACCATCGGTATCCCCACGCCGAAGCCGATCGGATATTCTTCCTTTGGGAGAAAGATAAGAGTTGCAATGATAATTAAAATTGTCAGCCAGACGACTGCCTTGTACCAACCGTCCATCTTCGATTTGAACCGCATGAATACAACACCCCCTGTCGCTTCAGTGCCTCAATGCCTCCAATTTCTCGGCTTTTTCAAATGCGCTCTGCAAAAATTCCTGCGCAGATAACTCCTGATACCCCCAGTTCATGGCTTCAATCGCGGTCGAACCGGCATAACCCGTTTTTGCGATGTTTTTCATCGCTTCGGGCCAGTTCAGCGTGCCGTCGAACGGCAGTCGGTGCATGGCCTTTCCGCAGTTGTCATGCAGATGCAGCGCCATTAATCGGGAACCGTACATCGCTAACAGGTCTTTGTCGGGATTGTTGCGATAATGGTGTGCGCAGTCATAACAAAACCCGATTCTCGGCGAATCGACTTGTCCTAACACATACGACAGATTGGAGAAATTGCGCAAATTCTCCATCGCCACATTCACGCCGATCCGCTCCGCTTTGTCGGCAATTTTCTTGATCCTGTCCATCCCCAACACGTTATGCGGATGGTCTTCGTCTGGCAGATGCACCACCATCGTCGAAATTTCAAATTCGGCGCAGTCCGCGACGCATTGCAGATAACAATTAAAAGCGGCCTCCCCGTCGAGGTTGTCAGACCAAAGGTCATCCTGCACCTGAAACGGCGTATGGATATTCTCGATAAAAAGCCCCGCTTCCCGCGCCATCCCCGGCCCGCTTTTGTAATCGCCGCGATTTAATAAATCGCTCCACCACATCAAAACCCCATCAAATCCCACCTCCTTAATCAGCCGATACCGCTCTTTGATCGGCAATTCGTACCCAAACCAGTCATAAATGGTAAGCATTATTTGTTTCCTTTCGCATGTTAAAAAACAGAACGACGAGGGGGTCTTTCGGAGCGACGAGGGCGTCGCTCCCTACGATTTGTAATATTCATCTTCCTCCCACTTTATCGGATTCATTTCGATATATTCCCATATGTTATCATAATGTTCCTGATCTCTGATAACCTCATCGTAAAATGAATCCTGCCACAAAGAAAAATCATTATTAAACCTCTTCTTATAATACCTTGTTGTGACGGATTTGAAATCTTTGATCAATCCCTGTAGGGAGCGGCGCCCTCGTCGCTCCGTGATTTTAAAAGTGAAATCATTTTCTTTTTGTTCAATCGGCTCCGCATTCTTAACAACAATAATTCCATGAATATGATTGGGCATTAATACGAACTTATCAACTTCAATGTTCTCATTCAATAACGCGATATTTTTCCAACATTCAATTACTTTCTTACCCATTTCAGAGGGAAATATCACCACATTCCCGTAGGGAGCGACGCCCTCGTCGCTCCGAAAGATGCCCCCGTCGCTCCGAAAGACGCCCTCGTCGCTCCGCAACGTGTCATTTGAGGTAGTGATATTACACAGTATCCTCATCCTGTTTCGCGTACATACGGTCACAAAATAATAACCGTAACCGCCATAATCGAAATTTTTTAATCTGTGATTTTTACGTCTTGGGAATATATCCACACCATTCACCATAAGACCGCTCAATAAGTCCCGTATTCGTCCAACAATCCCATAAGATAAGCATAATTTTCATAAGTCACGTCGGCCGGGATGCTGTGGTCGCTGTGGTAAAGGTAGCCGCCGCCCCGTTTCGCGGGAATCAGCTTGCTTTTGGCCTCCTCGAGGATGGCCTCTTTCCCCTGTTCCATGACCGCGACGCTGATATTGCCCCAAAAAGAAATCCGGTCGCCGTATTGCTCTTTCAGACGGACCACATGCATGGTGGTGTTGGCCTGCAGGGGTTGCAGCACGTCGACGCCCGCCTCGATAAAATCCGGTATTAGGTCGGACACGTCGCCGCAGCTGTGCATAAAAAACTTCAGATTTTTCGACTTCACATAGTCGCCCAGTTTTTTATGCCAGGGGAAAATCAACTCCCGATAGGTTTTCGGCGACATCAGGGTCGCTCGGGTGGAGCCGAGGTCCTCGGTCATCCAGATGCCGTCGAATTTCAATCCTTTTTGCAGGGCGTAGTCCAGCGTCTCGATGGTGAGGTTGGTGACCGCCCCGAACATCTCCATCGTCCATTCCGGTTCCGCCGCCATGTCCATCAGCCAGTTTTCGAATCCGTGGTGCCGCCAAGTCGCTTCGCAGGGACCGTAAAAATTCATCAGCCGGAATTTGTCGGGGCTGTCGGCGTTGATCGCGGCAATCGCTGTGTCCCAGTCCGGCACGGGGGTTGTCCGCAGGAAAAATGCTGCGACATCCACCCGGCTCTCGTCCGCGGGATCCAGCCGAAACCGATGTTTATTTTGGCTCCAGCCCTCATATTCGGCGGTCGCGTGCCATAAAAAGTCCATCGGGCCGCCTTTTTTAAAACGACGCACCCGGTAGCCGCAGCGGTCGTTCACAATCTCCTGCTCACCCAAGTCCTCGCGGGAAGTCGAAAACCGCATGGAGTTGTCCAGACCGAACACCCGAATATCAAAATCAAACCGTTGGGCAAGTTCCTTCGCGGAAATGCCCCAGTTCATCAGTGTCTCATCCCAAAATGAATCGTACCGCGGCACACGGTCGATCGGCTCATGCCGCAGCGCCCCATATACTCTCTCTCGCCCTGTCATTACTTGTTATCCTTTCCGCAGCTGTTATATATTCTATATTATACCAGAAAACATCCGCCATGAAAACAGTAAAACACGGCAGAAATTAAAATTCCCACCGTGTTTTTTTATTATCTTAAAAACCTTATTTAAATACTTTCTTCAATTACTATTCAACCACCAGCTTAAATGCGCATTCATAACCGATGTATTCATATTCATCTTTGGATATAATGTAATCCCCCTGTTTGCAAATAACAACCACAATATAATAAATACCCTCCGGCAGTCCATCCAAATATGATAAATCCACCGCATTATATATCCTTATGAAGCCCTCATCGAAGATCCGGATATACGAAAAAGTAATGTCCTCGCGGTATTGAATCGAAAAATCGTCGGCATAAGTGACGACCGAAAGTTGATTAACAGCTCCTATAAATGTTGACGATTCGCAATCGGCGCATTCCAACTGTTCTCCATTCCATAAAGACGCCCACAAAATGCTGGCATAGGTGCTTATCGTCTCATCGCCGGATGTAATTAAAATCATCGGCTGGTTCAAATCGGCCGTTGACGCTATGATATTACTTTCCGGTTCGGAAACCGATGCGTTCATACTGCTGATCGCGCTTTCCTGCACTACGCCGCCGCAGCCCGAAAGAATCAATAAAACGACCGACAGAAAGGCACATATTGACCGGATGATTCTTTTCATCGAAAAAATCCCCTTTCGCTTTTTCGCCTCCGCATTCTTTATTTAAATGATAATCCCTTGCCCTTTGTCGTAATGATAGCACAATATGCAAAAAATGGCAAGAAACTGCTTCCTGCCCTCCTCTTTATAACCGGATTTCCTCAGCGCTTCCCGTCGATTTTGCAGGCGGCGGCGTCACAGTCAAGGTCTTTTGAGATGATATCGGTATACCGCTCTCGATTTTTTTGCAGCCACGCGTTGGCGAAAGAGCAGGAAGCCGAAGCCCTCAGCCCTTCACCTTTCAGATATTCCGCAACAACCTCCATCATCTTTCCGGCCACGCCCTGACCGCGCAAAACCGGATTCACATAGGTGTGGTCGATATCGACTTCCCCGTTTTTCTTGAAAACAAAGGTCGCCTCCGCCATCAGTTCGTCGTTTTCGCCCACGCTGTAAATACGTCCGTCTTCATAGTCCCAGTTCATATTGTCGCTCCTTGTTAATTAATTACTCCGCCAACCCTTTGAGCAGATTCCGCAACCCCTGATAGTGGCGCTGCTGATAGAGTTCGATGACCTCTTTGGTGGTACGGTCGGTCAGGCAGCATCTGCCCTCTTCGTCCCCCGAAAACTCCAAATCGAAGCAGGGGATGCCGTATTTGCGGTAGACATAAGCCGGAAAACTCCCGTCGGTGCAGAGATATCTCAAATCAGCGGCGCATGGCTTGTTGCGAAATCCCGTTTTAAATAAATCGATCACCTTTTGGCACAATTGCCGGTATGTATCGTCTTCTTTTGCCGAGGAAGCGGTCAAAAACGAATCGTCGCAGATGCCGGCAAGACAGTGAAACGACAGCACTGCGCGGGGTTTGACCTCCTCGATAAACCGAATGACCGCTTTGGTCTCCTCTTCGGAATTCGGGAACGGCCCACGGTAGGTCTGCCCGCCGTATTCGGAGGTGTCGTAGCCGTAGGTGTAGTCCACCGTGTCCCAGTCCGCGTCGAAGTTGCGGTTGATATCCACGCCGCAGGGGTTGGTGCGGATATACTGCGGCTCGCCCCAAACCAAACGCTCTCTGCTGTCGGCGTTGACCGTGGGCAGCGCTGCAATGCCGACTTTGCGCAGTAACTCGGCGTCGTTTTCGAGCAATTTGCGGAGCGCGGGCAGAATGAGTTCCGGCCCCGATTCCCCGGCGTGAATGGTTCCGACCAAAGCGACCGGGTTTTTACTGTTCCCCGCGATCAGGCCCTTGAGCGGCTTTTTCATCGTGGTAAACCCGTATTGTTTCACCGTGACAAGCCCGCCGAACTCCGCCGACAGTTGTTCAATGGTGTTGTTAATTTTCTCATACGGCCACCAGACGGCCTCGTCCCGCACTTTGACGTAACAAGGCCCGAACGGCGCGTGTTCGGCGTCCCCGGACACAGACACCCAGTAGCTGTAAGTCATGCCGACCTGAACGTTGTCGTCGGTATAAAAATAACGCCGGTCATAACAGAGTTCCAGCGTGCCCCGATAGATGATTTCGGCCTGTCCGACTTGCGAAGAATCGAAATACTCCGTATAATCCTGCCCGAAGGCAAACTCCGACTCCGGCTTTCGATAGATTTCAAAAACCGTCTCCGGCGGCATGGATTTTTCATGATAGACCGGCGTCGACTGCCAAAACGAGAGCAGCACCTTCCCGC
Source organism: Oscillospiraceae bacterium (assembly GCA_035380125.1). Lineage (NCBI taxonomy): Bacteria > Bacillati > Bacillota > Clostridia > Eubacteriales > Oscillospiraceae > Oscillospiraceae bacterium. The sequence goes on along the minus strand of DAOSWV010000010.1, from coordinate 71,028 downwards.
TTACGACTTTCGCGGTCAGCTGATAAAACAATTTTCGAGGCATGGAGTTTCTCCTTTAATAAATATCATCGTGTAGGGGCGAACTGCGTTCGCCCGCTTTTAAATTTATCATGCGACATGGTTCTCTCCTGCAATCACAATACATCGATCCATCGGTATGGATTTGTGTCAACATATTCCCAGACATCCCGATATCCTTTTTCACTGCGGATGATTTTATCATAAAATGATTTCTGCCAAATCGAATACCCAATTTGTTTCGTGATCGCTCCTTTGAATTGTTTGATCACCCTAGATAATGTAGGAGGCGTTACGGGTTCGACCCGCTGTGCTCGCTCGTTTAAATCAGGCAGAAAAAAAATAATCAAATGGATATGATCGGACATGATACAATATTTATCCACCGCCACACTTTCATATGTGATGTTTAATCTCCGAATTTCTTTTTCAACAATTTTACCCGTTTCAGATAAAGCCGCTGCTTCCTGCGGGTGAATACAGTTCGATTCTTCATTTTCCCATAATTGATTCTGCCGTCCGGAAACGCACAACGTGACGAAATAAGCACCGCAGGATGAATAATCATACCCATCCAATCTGTTCTTTTTCCGCTTCGGCAAATCATCCATAAGAAATATCACTTCCTCTTTTTCAAACCTGAAACGTTTCTCAGGTGCCATACAGTAACGGAACTTTTGGTATCATAAAAAACGGGCGAACACAGTTCGCCCCTACATTGATGCATTTCCGCAACGAGCGTCATTGCTCTATTATAAATATTTGGCGCGAAATGTCAATAAATGCCGAAACCGTGTTTACCTTTCTCGCTATCACCGCATATTTAATCCATAAACTCCTGCGAAACAATGCGGGTATACCGCCTGAGCGCATACTCGCCGTCATGCGCGGCGCCGGTGTAGGTTTCGGACATGTTCTTCCCCTGCGTGACCCGGATGACCCCGGCTTTCCATAACAACTCGGTCAACGCCTCCCGATCTTCTTCTGCGCACAGCAGCCCCGCGGTTTGCAGATGGCTTTTATGCGGCCGGAGGGTGTTGACCAGTTCCCGTCTCGGCAATCTCTTTACCCAACAGTTCCCGTAGGGAATGGCTGTTTTCAACGAGGAATCCTCATAGGCAAGCAGCGCCCCGTATTTGCCCTGAAACACCCGGCAGGGGCGATCATCCGCCCGCAAACGCTCCGTATAAACCATCAACCCGGTCTGCGCCTGTATCTCCAACGGAATTTCCTCGCAGCGCGCACGGCGGCACTGCTCCAAAACCGGCAGAAACGCCTCGCAAAACCGGTAGACGTCCTCCATCGAATCCGTATCCAGATAAATTCCCTGACACGAACTGCACAGCAGCTGATTGGTCTGCACAATATTCTCCGCCAACCCGTAAAGCGCGCGCTCGTCATATCCGTCGCGGGTCACATAGGCAACGCTGAGTTTGTGTCCCCATTCGATGATTTTGGTCGTGGGGTCGGCCAGATCACGGATTGCCCGAACGGACGAATCCCCGCCCCAAATCACCGCCGCATCGGCGATCTTCATCAGTTTCCGAATCGCTTCCGTGTCCGTGGAAGTATAATCAAAAAGATAGACATAATCCTTTAACAGGGGCTCGATTTTGAACAGTTCCGAAAAAATCACTGCCGACAGCCCGTCGTCATTACTCGGCAGTTTAATCAGATTGATGTTGCCCGTCAGCAAGCCCTCCACGGCACTGTAGAACGCCAGCCCGAACTGATTGCCCGCCGCAATGTGAAAAAGCGTGCCCAAAGGCAAAATTCTCTCCTTGACACGGACGGAGCCGTTCTCGCCCACAAACGGTTCTTTTGCAAAAAACGCGTCTCCAAGCTCGGTTTTCAGCCGCTTCGTCAGAGCTTCCCTGTTCAGCTGCGCCTTTGCCTCCCGCAGATAACCCTCGGCTTTTATGGGGGAAATACCGGCGCTTACGAGTAAATTCACATGCTCCTGCCCGATGGATTTCGAAAGCAAGTCGCACGCGTTCAAAACCATTTCCGTGTTCAATACATCGCTTTTTAGGGTATCGTAAATCTCCCCTTCAAGCGCATTTAAAGCGGCATCGCGTTCTTTTGGGGACAACACCATTTTCCCTTTGATCAGATTCATATTGTGATCCCCTCCAGCATGCTGCCCGCACCTGCCGCACAGGTCGTAATGCCCGTCAGTCCGGCGCGCCCGAGAATTTCAAAATACGGCGACTCGTTTCCGCAGCCGCATTGTTTCCCATCCCGCAACACGGCAATGTCGTCGGTCATAATGCTGACCAGCGGCATGGAATCAAGAAACGGCGTGATCAGATTGAGCAGCCCGGGCGTGCCGTTTTCCACCGGCTCCATCGTTTTAAAATCCCGTATGATCACCCGGCTGTAGACCGGCACATGGAAATGATGATTTTTGCAGTCAAAATAGGGAATATTGTGTTCCACCACACCGAAAAACTCATGAAACCGTTCCTCTTTGATCCCCAATCGCTCTTCGGCCAAGCGATACAATTCGTCTTTTTTTACTTTCTGCGATGAAAACTGCTTCCATCCGCCGCCCAAAAGGACCATCGATTTTTCGGGCAGTTTTAAAGAGATATTTTCCTGCTCGAGCTTTTTGAGTAAAAAGTAAAAGTACGCGGGAAAGCCCAGAATCCGAACCAGCGCTTTGGAGCGGCTGTAACGCATTAATGCCTTCATGACCCCGTCAAGGTTTAAATCATATTTTTCACCCGTATCAACAAGCGCATATTCTTTATGCAAAGCCGGTGCGAGGAAAGTTGCGCCGTAGGCCGTGCGCACGGCGCCCATCCGATTGTGCTTAGCGGGTTGATAGCCCAGTATGAGATAATTCGTGGAACGCAGCGAGAGAAATTGATGTTGAATCAGCATTTTTCGGAGCATATGCAGCCCCAAACCCAACGCGCCCGCGTCAAACCCGATTTCAACCGGTTTTCCGGACGTTCCGGAAGTGGTGGATTTCAAACGCAGTTTGTCCTCGGGGACAGACAGCAACGGATTGCCTTTTAAATAGAGCGTGGGGATCGGCGGTAGGTGGCTCAGGTCTTTATATGTGATCAACATATCCGGATGAAACTGTTGGCTGTCAAGAATTTCACGGTATTCCCCACAGTTCCGGTAATGCCACTCGACGTTCTCCCTGACCGCTTGAATAAAAAGCGCATCGGTGCCGGGCATATCATATACCGTTTTATGGTGAAACAGTTTTTTACGCGCGTTCATATGTCACCTCAAAATTCAATATGGCGAAGTTCTTTTTTATTGTACCTCACCCCGGCGACTGCGTCAAATCACAGATGAACCTTGAGTGTAATTTTATCGATTTTTTACGGGCGAACACAGATCGCCCGTACATAGATGCATTACTTTAGCCTTTGCAAATTCCTCTTATACCTTGTTCATTATTCGGATAAACAGTTTTTTTATCCGATATGTTAATATATTTATTACGCTTTTCCGTTAGCGCGGAAAGCTGGAGATCTCGGGTAATGAGGCAATTCCTTCTCAAATCAAAATTATTTACTTAACCGCTTAAGCTCACGCAGCAGATTCGATGCGCCGTCAAAAACATAACCGACATCATTGCCCGAGAAAATCATTTTTGCGCCGCGTTCAAGCCATTCGGACATGATATCCGGGTCGTAGCCAAGTGATACGCCGAATAATTTGCCGTGATTGCGCATAACTTCTCCGATGCGGTCGTAAATCTGCGTCATATCCGGGTGATCGTATCGTCCGATGTGCCCGGCGGAGCCGGAGAGATCGTTCGGTCCGACAATGTATCCGTCGACCCCTTCAACCGCGGCTATTTCCTCGAGATTATCGACCGCGTCGATATGTTCGATCTGCAAAAAACGCTGTGTTCTGCGGTATAAACGATCAACATAATCGGTCTTGTCAATGCCGCCGTAGTTGAGTGCGCGCAGCGGGCCGTAGCCGCGTTCTCCATTCGGTGGATATTCGCAGGCGGAAACGGCGGCGCGGGCCTCACCGGCGGTTCTGATATCCGGGAATATAATTCCGTCCGGTCCCATATCAAGCACAGGCTTTGCCAATACCTTTTCGTTCCACGGTATCCTGACTATCGCAGGCGTTCCGCCCGCGCGAGCTGCAATCAGATTGTTTTGCAGGCTCTCGATTCCGATTGCGGTATGCTCCATATCAATCCAAAGTAAATCAAATCCGATCTGCGCGAGACATTCGGTGAGCGGCGGAGCGCCGCAGAATACGTGTGTACCATAAAGAATTCCCCCGTTTGCCAACTTTTCATTTATCCGAAAGAGTCCGTCCATTTTCATTATCTCCTAACAATCTCAAGCGTTCTGTGAATCACGTCCACTTGAGAATTTTCCCCCGGCTTAGAGTCCGCGTTTCTGCACAGCTCAGAATACTGTATCAGCAGAAAATTCCTTCCGGCGTCATTCAGCGGCAGATTGTTTGAATAGTAGCAGCCTCCGCTCTTATCACCTGCGAGCGAAGCTTCGCTCCAGGTGCAGCCGTCGGCTGAAAAATAGAAAACAAAGCCATTTGCGTTCTCTCCGCGTCCGTGCAGGACATAAACGCCGTCAATCAGCGCGGTCTGAGGATTGCGGATCCCTCGGTTTAAATAGCATGGTTCGACATTTTCCCATGTTTTTCCCAAGTCGGAGCTTACGGCGTGGTCCATATGCCGTTCGTCGTTCACATTGTAGGCATAAGCGTGAAGAATACCGTTGCCGTCGTACAGAATCGAACCGTAGCCCCTGCCGATTCCGTCGATGGGAAGCTCGGTTTCGCAGAAATCCACGCCGTTGTTTTCACTGATAAATACGGAATACTTGTGCTTTGGTCCGCTTCCGATGAAATGCTCATTCTTGAATTCAAGGAAAATAACTTTGTCTTGGACAGTCAGAGCGTCATAAATTCTGCCGGGATAAGGCGATATCTCAAACGGCTTTCCCCAGGTTTCACCGCCGTCGCGGCTGCGAACCGCCATCGGTGTAAGCCACGGCTCGCAGCAGACAGGTTCAAGCATCGTGTTTCGCAGACAAAAAGCCAGAATACTGCCGTCCCCGCAGGTTACCGTTTTCTCGACCGAAACGGTGAAAACACCGTCAAGGAAAGCCTCACGCGAAAACGGAAGCACGCGGGCCTCGGAATAGGTTTTTCCGCGGTCTTCCGATATACGGTATTCGACAAATCCGTAGGCCGAGTGTCCGGCTGCGCGTACTGCGGAGCAGCTCGAATTGAAATCGATGAATTTTCCCTCAGCGAATTCGGTCATCGCGTGCGTCATGTGTCCGCTTCTCCGACGTGCCAAGTTATCCACATAGACTTCCGGATCGGAGAGTCTGATCACATAATCCTTATAATCAATACTCAACATAAATTATGTCCCTTTCATATTTTGCCTCTTTTTTTCGCAGAACCGGTCTGCGTGATTTTATTATAGCATCACAATCGCCTGATGATAATTAATAATCGGCAGTAATAATATAATAAATTGCACATTTACACGATCGAACGCCGTTGACACCATGACAATAAAATAGTTTAATATTATTGCGGTAATCAATAATTTTACCGCAATAATACTAAAAATCGGGAGACTGAGATGTCATGGAGAGTAATATCAAAAATGTCATTTACATCAATTCCATAGAATTTGACGATATAACCGATAAATTCGATTATGCGGAATATAAAAACGCGGATTCCATGCTTACCGTCACGCACAGGTACGACGGAATAAGCGAGAAGCATCTGCAGAACTCCCTTCACGCGCACAGCTACTACGAATTTGAACTTGTGTACGGAGGAATGGGCGTGCAAATTCTGAAGAAAACCTCATTCAGTATGTCTCGCGGCTGCGCGTACCTCAGAACGCCGAACAACCTCCACACCACGCATCAGGATGAAAACAACAAATTAAAATCGTATAATATACGCTTCTCGGTGGATTTTATACCAAAGGATTTGGCCGCGAACCTCATGGCGGAAGACAACGCTCTCTACGTGAAATTTGACGAAAATGAGCTTGGGGCGCTGATTGAAAAAATCAAGTGTCTCGCTTCCGAAATTAAAAACTCGGATTTTTATTCTCCCTCCGTTCTTTCCGCTGTTTTCTGTGAAATATTAGTCGCTTTTATCCGGAAATATCATTTGACTGCCGGCAGAAATGTAAACTACAGCCGCCATGTACAAGGCATAATAAATTATATAAACAGCAATTATCGCAAGAAACTCAGCGTAAGCGAGCTGGCTGGGATTTTTCATCTTAATCCGCATTACATGGGCAGCCTGTTTATTCGTGAGGCAGGACGAAGCATTTCGGAGTATATTCTTGAGCTGCGCTTGATTCTATCCGTTCAGCTTCTCATGAGTTCCTCCCTGTCAGTCAGTGAAATCGCGTTCGAGTGCGGCTTTAACACGCCTGCCTATTTCATCGTCAAATTCCGAGAGCGATATGGAGCGCCGCCAAAAAAATACATGAGCCTGTACTCCCGCCAAGCCCCAAAAAGCTAAAACATCTTTCCTGTACACTCGCGAACCGCCGACATCTAAATCGCTCTGTTACAAGGGTTAAGGTTTGTTTCGATATGTTCCCACGAAGCAAAAAATCACATGGCGGGAACAACGCGAACAGTAACCACGCAGGACGCACAACATTGATCGATAAACGAACAAAAGCGGCGGGCGTTTTTTGCCCGCCGCGCAATGCGGTTCATATGGAAAGGACTTAAACTAAAAGGTCATTCAAAGAAATAATTTTACTGCCTTTGCTTTCATAATAACGCAGCATTTCGTCAATTTTCCTTTTATCATAACTGGTAATGCAATCCGACAGGACGCTAACGCCGTAATTCGCTGTGCATAAGTTGTAACAGGTTGATTTCACACAAGCGACAGCATCCGCTCCCGCTATGTAAAAATCTCCTATTTCATTTTTGCGAATAAAGTCTGCAAATTCTTTGCTGGTTAATGCGTTTCCTTTATATTTTGTAAAAACATTTTTCGACACCATTTTCAGGTCCGGCACGAATTCGGATCCAACTGTATTGGGTTTAAAAGTCCTCGTGCCGTCTGATAAATTTTCATGTCTGATATAAACAACATGAATATCATGACTGACCGCCCAATCGATCGCCTGATTGATATTGCCGATCACATCTTTATAATTCTTAGTGATGTCATTTTGAATATCGATGATTACTAAGGCCTTTTTCTGCATAATGTCTCCTCCTGATCTATAAATAGATTTTTTACTTTTTTATTGTACCTTGTAATTGTTGACAACATTATGTCAACAATCTATCGGAATAAAAAGAAATTATGAGAGCGTTTGTCGATATGTTATTTACCTTTTCTTTGTATAACATGTCTATACCTTCTCCATCACCGCGACGGTTTCCACTTGCCAAAAACTTCAGGTCGCGGGCCAACATTGTTCCTAAAAGTAAGTTTACACTTCGCAGATTTCCCATATACCTTGTTCTTTTTTAAGTTTAATTAACGCAGTGTGTCTTATGGGTATTTGTTTTCCCTTATTCGTGTAAACAGTATTGTTTATCTGGTGCAAAATTATATTGATTACACCGGAATGTGTTACAATTAGTACATTCTCTTTCATATCACAGATTTCATAAGTTAATAAACGCCAGGCTTCACACACTCTCTCAAAAAATTCTTTTGGGCTTTCGCCGTTTGGATAACACTCTTCCCATTCAAGAGTATTCCAATATAAGCCGGGATACTTTTGGTTTGCTATATCGTTATCCATGCCGGCAAGATCACCATTGTTGGCTTCACGAAATTGTTTCAACGCAGTGATTGGCAGATTTAAAACGGCGGCAATTGGTTCGGCTGTTTGTACAGCCCGCGGCAAATCACTTGAATAAATGTGTTTAATATTATACTGTAGTTTATTATGAGAGATATCTGCAGCAAGGCGCAGGGCTTGTTTTTTACCTTCGCTTGTCAGCCCCGACTCACTCCAGCCACCGCGAATCGTATCATCATCTTTGCCGTGTCTTACTAAATAACATATCAAAGGAATCAACTCCTTAAAGCTTTATGCCTTTGCCATCACCGCAACCGTCTCAACGTGCATCGTCCTCGGGAACATATCGACCAGAACCATTCGTGCTCTAGACGCACGACCTGAAATTTTTCTTTGAACAATACAGTTCAACCCCTTTTGCTTATTGTCCTTGTAATCCTGTATATCCGCCAAAACCTTTAATTACATTTTTTATATCGTTAATAGCTGACTTTATGAATGTTTGATCTGTTGACATCTCAAAGTCCAACTTGGTGCTTACGGCCGGATTTTCACGAAATGTGCCATTAATTACTGCATGTCCTAAACTGGTCATCTCTAGTGTGAATTCCAAATCGCGTTCATATAAATGCCTATATTCCGCTTCCCCTTTTAAATCCTGATAACATTTCTCCAGACCCTCTAAAAACCTATAAATTACACCTGTGGCAAAAATAAAATTATCATATCTAACAAAGTAGCATCCAATGTTTATATTGAGAATTCCCTTAACATCATATCCACCTTCTATAGATGTATTAGGAAAGTCCAATATCTCGGTAATAATCAATTCTATTTTGGCATTATCTCCATTCAAACAAAAAGCTTTTATAGGTAAATCCATTACTATACCTCTATAAAATAAATCTTAAGTACTTAATGTAAATATTGAATTACAAGGGCAATCAATGACAAACATCGATTAAAGAAATAGTCATAATAACGAATATCAGTAATATCTATTTTATCGGTTTTATGGTGAAACAGTTTTTTGCGCGCGCTCATATGTCACCTCAAAATTCAATATGGCGAAGTTCTTTTTTATTGTACCTCACCACGGCGACCGCGTCAAATTATATAATCTTACCCCTAAAAATAATCATCAATGTCATATTTTGTGAGGAACTACATGTTTAAATTTAAAATAGATATTTCTTTAACTATATAATCTTTTTATATAGTTTTCTTACCTTCCACGACTCAGTTCTCCTTTTAATTTACTCTCAGTTGTTAAAGAATCCAGCCATCCTTATTGATCATCTAACTTTTTTAAAATAATTCGATTTAATTCTATCGCTCTTCTTTCACATTCTTGATGAGATCTTTTAAAATCAGAGGATACTCTATCAAACGAATAATTAATATTCTGTAATAGATTAATTTGTGTTTGATATGTCTGTTTACCTAAAATTGAAATACTACTCTCGTAATTAATACCGCAGACTGGAATATTAATATTTTCTACTTTTAATTTCCTATTTGCAACATCATAGATAAAAGGATATCCAATACCATTATCATAATCTAAACACTTTTCGCGTACATAAGGTTTATCATATAAACTCGAAAGGCATTGCTCTTCAGAAAAAGGATAAAACATGGGTTGAAATATCTGAATTCCCGGTTCAAAATTATATCCTCTAATGAGCGGAAGCATCACTCGTTCAATACCTGGTTGTACATCTATAAATAATTTCCCTGATTCATCAATATGAAAACAATCCGGAAAAGGAAACCCGATCCGTCTTGAGAATAAATAATCAAATGAAATATTAAAAAGAAAATAATTATTAACCCTTAGTGCAAAACAACAAGGAGTCAATTGAAATACAAAACTGTCAGTTCCTATAAAATTAATTCCTTCATCTCTTTTTAAAAATCTATAAATAATCACCATCCTATCCCTTTTCCCCAATCTTTCTTGTATGAAAAAGTGTGGTGATATAGATAAAGGGTTTTTATTAAGTGAATAAAACAGTAACCACAAACCAATACGGACCTTGTCAAGCCAATCCAATAAAACACTCATATTACTTACGGTTAAAGAATTATTTTCTACCAGCTCCAAAATGACTTTTTTTGCATTTGCTTCAAGTTCACTAAATTTATTATTGCAAATATTACAAGCCGGAAGAGTTAATTGATTAAATGAAAAAATCCTCTCCTCCTTTTTATCAAAGTCTAAACCAACTCTGATATTTCTATTTAAATCTCCTGTGTACTCAATCAACCATTTTGGTATTATATGTTCTTTTGTTTTGTCAATAGGGCTTTCCCCACAGAAAGCGCAATATTTCCCCATTTTCAGCCTTCCTTTAATTTTAATATTAAGCTATTTCGGCGTTGCTGCAATCACATCTTCAAGCAGTAAATACTCTCAAATGCCAAATGCTTTTTTATTACTCCCCATCACCGCAACGGTTTCAACGTGCATCGTCCTCGGAAACATGTCGACCGGAACCGCTTTTTGAAGCGCATACCCGTTTTCGGCTAAAAACTTCAGGTCACGGGCGAGCGTCGCGCTGTCGCAGCTGACCATCACAATGCGCTCGGGCGCAAACCGGCAGATGGCCTCCAGCGTCGCTTTGCCGCACCCCTTTCGCGGTGGGTCGGTGATGACCACGTCGGGCTTGAGGTCGGTTTGTGCAATCACTAAATCCGCATCCCCGCAAATAAATTCCGCATTAATGATGTGATTCTTCTCGGCGTTTTGACGTGCGTTCTCGACCGCTTCGGGCACGATTTCAACCCCGACGATCTTTTTTGCATTTTTCGCCATCGAAAGCCCGATCGTTCCGGTGCCGCAGTATAAATCCAGCACCGTCTCTTTGCCCGTCAGCCCCGCATACTCTGCCGCCTTTTGATACAGCGCCTGCGCGGCCTCGCGATTGACCTGATAAAACGACTGCGGCGAGATGTCGAATTCCAGTCCGCACAGTGTGTCGGTCAGCGCCGGAGCGCCCAACAGCAGCTTGGTCTCATCCCCCAAAATCACGTTGGTATCGGCCTTGTTGACGTTGAGCCACACGCTCTTAACCTGCGAAAACTTTTCGGTCAGTTTGGCAACCAGCGCGCGGGAGTTTTGCAGAAAGTTACCGTTGACCACCAGACACACCCCGACGCTGCCGTCCGCCGTTCCGCGCAGATAAATATGCCGCAGATAGCCCTTTTTGGTGGTCTCGTCATACGGCTCAATTCCGTTTTTGTCGCAGAACACGCAGATTTCGGCGGTGATTTCAGAAAAAACCTCTGGTTGTAATAAACAGTCGGCAATCGGAATCACATTGTGGGTATGCTTTGAAAACAAGCCCGCCGCGACCTTGCCGTCGATTTTACATACCGGAAACTGCGCCTTATTGCGATAGCGGTTCGGCTCTTTGGAGATGATCGGCTCGAATATAAACTTGTCCGCGTCGAACCCACCCAGCCGCATCAGGTTTTGCAGCACTTTATTTTGTTTATATTTTAACTCGGCCTCGTAGGTCATATTGCGCAGCGAACACCCGCCGCACCGCCCGAACACCGGACAGTCGCTTTGGATGCGGTCTTTCGACGGCGCAATGATTTTTTCAAGCCGCCCGACCGCGTAATTTTTGGCGAGCTTGATAAACTTCACTTCCGCTGTGTCGCCCGGAATCGCGTTCGGCACGAAAACCGCCATTCCGTTATACCGTCCGATACCGTGCCCTTCCTCTGTCAAATCAGTGATCTCCAGTTGTACAATCTCGTTTTTAGTCGGCATTTTTCTATTTTTCCTCCACGCGGTGTTTTTTTCGGAATATCACTTTGTTCTGCACAAAATAGTTGACGAAAAATAAAATTCCGTCGGTAATCGGCTTAGCGATCCAAAGCGGCCCCGGCATAATGATGGTCGTCAAATCGAGAAGCAAATAGCTTGCAGCCATCAAAATCCCCGCGAGCAAATAAAACTGCACTGCATGCATAAAAGCGTTGCCCTTGCTTCGGAACACCACAAAACGGTTGAGCGTAAAACTGTAAGTCGAACTGCACGCACGGGCGGCGACAACGGTAAATACCAGTGACACACGCTCCGGCCAGCTGCCCGTGAGTGTGCGAAACCATAATACCAGTCCGTAATCCAGCAAAAACGCCGTGAAAGAGATCGAGGTGAATTTCAACAGTTTGGCGTAGATCAATATCGAGTCGCGGATCACATGGAAGTGGATAAAGGTCTTGCGGCCCGTATAGTCGATCTCGGTCGGAACCTCTGCAAACGGGATTTTCTGCTCGCAGGCCCACAGCAGCACGTTGGTCTCATATTCGTACCGCATGCCCTCGATTTCCGAAAGCGCCTCGAGATATTTTCGCGGAAAGCCCCGCAGCCCGCTCTGAGTGTCGGATACCTTCACACCGGTTTTGGAACGGAATACCCACCTGGTCACGGCGTTGCCGAACCGAATCAGTCCCGGCACCCGTTTATTGAAGTTCCGGCACCCGAGAATAATCTTGTCCTCATTTTTGCGCAGCGCTTTCGCCACCCGCAGAATATCCTCGAGCCGGTGCTTTTCGTCGGCGTCGGCGGTCACGCAGCCGCTGCAGGCGATCTCATGGTCGACAATATAACGCAGCGCCGTTTTTAACGCGGCGCCTTTTCCCTTGTTCTTTTCATGCCTTAAAATGACCGCTGTTTTCGGCAGCCGTTTAAATTCCTGTTGATAATCTTCATGACTGCCGTCGTCGACCACCACGACCAAATACCCGTCTCTGGCCGTCAAACGTCTCACCAGATCGTGAAAGACAGCGGGCGGGTCATAGGCAGGAATGACGATGACGGTCGGCAGTTTTTCCATCTCAAATCATCTTTTCCATCATGAACTGCCGGGCATAAAGCCGCAGTCCGCTTGCACTCCAAAACGCCGAAGCGGATTCGTCGTCCTGGTCGATGTTATTGACTGTGACCTTGCCGAAGCGCTCCCAAACATATTTGACCAATGCCGTCGCAAAACCTCTGCGCCGGTATTCGGGCCGCACCCAGAGTTGGTGAATCAACCCCCTGGTGCGGTGAAAAACAACATATGCCGCGATATTGCCCTTTTCGGTGATGTAGGCGACCTCGACGTTAGCTGCATTGCGCAGAATGGCCGCGTCGCTGTTCTCCCATGAAGGCAGCCAGTCACGCGGGAACTCTCGCAGTTCCTCAGTGAAATCGGAAACGGGAACCACTATGACCCCGTGTTTTGCGTCGGCTCGCAGTTTCGGCATACCGGTATAGCAAAAGAAATTGCGGGTGATGGCAAGCCCGAGTTTTTCATAGATATGAATGGCCCGCTCGTTAGATTGAAGCACCTCAAGCGTATATTTTTGAATACCATTTTCAGCCAGTTCGGTCATCGCTGTGTTTGCGATCCGATAAATCAGCCCCTGCCCGCGATATTCGGGAATAATTCCTGTAGCCGCGTCGAAAGCCGCATTCACACCGCCGTAGTCGTCCGCAGAGTTGACCATAAACCCGACCAACCGACCACCGTCAAACGCGCCGTAAGAGAGATCGTAACGCACGCCGGATGCCGCGAACCGCTCGCTCAAATAAGCGGGTGTCGCGGTAAAAGGCAGTTCATAATCGGAAAATGCGGCATTAAAGGCGTCCGTAACCGCCTCAATCGGGACGTCGGCCAGCGGCCTGATTTCGATCATGCTTCCTCGAAAATATAGCTCATAAAGCTGGCAAAGTGCGCAAACACAATGCCCGGTTCCTGCAGATAGGGGTTATAGCGCTTGAGCCACTCCAGCGATATATAACCCTCGTAACCGATTTTTTTGAGCGCTGCGACCGCGTCGGTGATCGGCACGTCTCCATAACCCATCATCTTGTAGACGATCGCGCCGTCGGTCATCACCGAATCCTTGATATGGGTGTGACGAATATATTTGCCGATATTCTGCACCGTCTGTTCGGGCGTCTCGCCGAAAAAGCGGTAGGGGTGGTGAATATCCCATAGAACCCCGCTGCCGGCGTGATTGACTTTTTGCATAAATTTCGCCAGCAGCTTGGAATCGCCAAAGACGCCGTTGGTCTCCATTAACGGGGACACGTTTTTCGCGGCGCCGTAATCGCACAATTCGCGGTATTGCTTTTCGCAGAGTTCGAGATCGGCGTGCGTCGGCTCGGCTTTCGGGCTGACCATCACGCGGATATAGCTGGTGCCGAGTTTCGCCGCAAGATCGATATAGGCCTTGGCCTCGATCATCGCCGCCTGTGCGATGTCGGCGACGCCGAGCGCTGCGGTCGAGTCGAGTACCGGAAATTCCATCTTGGCGTCGGACATCCGCTTTTTGGTGCTCTCGATCTCTTCGGATGCAAAAATCGGGATATCGGGCGCAAAAATCACATCGCCCATCCCCCGGATCTCAATGCCCTGAATGCCCAAATCCTTCGCGACCGCGAAAATTTCATCGAATGTCCAACCGGGGCAGCCGGCAGTGGTGAATGATAGTTTCATAAATATAATCATCCTTTCATATAAATCGGGATGTTTGCCCGGGTTTTAGCAAATTGATTTCTATTGCGCCTTGCTTAATATAAAACGCGGAATGGTCAAGACCATTCCCTACGAATATCATCAAGCGGTTTCGATGCCCGCCGCATCCTCGAGGTGGTAGATCTTAACTGCCATCTCACGAAGTTTAAACTTCTGAATCTTGTCGCTTGCCGTCATCGGGAACTCCTTGACAAAGGCGACGTGCGCCGGGGTCTTGTGTCGGGCCATGCTCTTCGTAACGGCATTTTTGACGTCTTCTTCGGTCAGGGTTTTGCCCTCCTTTAAAACGATAAATGCCATGATCTCTTCGCCGTATTTCTTGCTCGGGATGCCGACGACTTGCACGTCGCTGACCTCAGGTAAGTGGTACAAAAAGTCCTCGATCTCTTTGGGGTAAATATTCTCGCCGCCGCGGATAATCATGTCCTTCAGGCGGCCTGTGATTTTATAATAACCGTCCTCGTCGACCATGGCGATGTCTCCGGTGTGCAGCCAGCCGTCCTTGTCAATGGCTTGGCGTGTGGCCTCGGGCATCTTGTAGTAACCCTTCATGATATGATAGCCGCGCGAGCAAAATTCACCGGGTTTTCCCGGGCCGAGGGTCTCGCCGGTCTCGGTGTCGACAATCTTGTTCTCGCAGCCGGGCAGGTCGCGGCCGACCGTGGCAACGCGGCGCTCAATCGTATCGTCGGTCGTGGACATGGTGCAGCCGGGGCTGGCTTCTGTCTGGCCAAAGACGATCGTAATATCGCGCATACCCATTTTATCGATCACATCCTGCATGGTCTTGATCGGACACGGCGATCCGGCCATAATGCCGGTGCGCAGATGGGAGAAATTATATTTAGAAAAATCGGGATGCTCCAGCATCGCAATAAACATCGTCGGAACGCCGTGAACGGCGGTGCATTTTTGGTTGTCGAGGGTTCGCATGACCTTTTCGGCGTTGAACATATCGACCGGCACCATCGTCGAAGCGTGGGAGATGCAGGCCATCATCGCCAGCACCATGCCAAAACAGTGAAACAGCGGCACCGTGATGCACAACCGGTCGTTTTCGGTAAATTTCATGTTGTCGCCGATAAAGCGCCCGTTATTTAATATGTTCTTATGCGTCAGCATGACCCCTTTCGGGAATCCTGTCGTGCCGCTGGTGTACTGCATATTGATAACCTCGTCGGCATTGAGCTGTTCCGCCAGCGCCGAGAGCATCTCGGGCGGGGTCTCTTTTGCCCGCTCGTATAATACGTTAAAATTCAGCATCCCCGCCGGGGTCTTTTCGCCGACGTAAAGGATGTTTTTCAAACAGGGCAGCATCGGCAGCTTCAGCCGCTCGGGATTTTGGTTCGCAAGCATGGGGCAGAGCTCATTGACGATATCGACGTAGCTGTTGGATTTCCAGCCGTCGATCATCACCAGCACCTTGGAATCGGACTGGCGCAGCAGATATTCCAACTCAAAAACCTTATAAGCGGTGTTTACCGTGACCAGCACCGCGCCGATTTTAATAGTGGCGTAAAAAGTCAGCAGCCATTCGGGCACATTGGTTGCCCAGACGGCAACATGGTCGCCCTTGCCGACACCGAGTTCAAGCAGTCCGCGTGCGATCACGTCGCATTCATCGTTGAATTCCTTCCAGGTTCTGCGGTAGGGCACATCGTTATAGACCACGGCCTCACGGTCGGGATAATCACGCGCCAGTTCATCCAAGCGCTGACCGATCGTTTTATTCCAAAGCTCTTTGTTTCCGCTCATAAAAACCTCCGAAACTGTCAATATTTAATATTATAACGAAAGAACGCTTCTTGTCAAATAAAAGCGGGTGAGAACCCGCTGTCAAACGCGTCATAGAATATGTTGTTCGCAAGCCCGATAGCGCGCGGCAGGTAGAACCTGCGGTCAATACGCGATATATAATCTGCTGATTTTATAACTTCGTAGCCGCGGCGGCGAGACGCCGCTGTCATTACGCGTCATAGAATCTGCGTTCACTTCGCCACATAGCCGCGTTGCCACACTCGGTGTTTATTCCGTAAGGACGATTCGCAATCGCCCGCATCGCAACTGTAGGGGCGCACCTGCGTGTGCGCCCGCATAAACCGTGTACGTGTCGGCGTCAAAGCCGTCCCGAAGGACGGCATGACGACCCGGCGGACATCAGTCCGCGGAAAAATTGTCATCCCTATCAATGCTAACTTGCATTACAGGGATAAAAAATCTTTAGGAAACCATACGCCCTCAATAGCGTTAAGGACGCCGACCCCTACGGAACTATCTCACGGGCGCACACACAGGTGCGCCCCTACAAATTGCGTTTAATCGGCAGATACGGGAACGACCCTAAAAACCGGCAGCCCTCGCCGTATTGATGCAAATCGGACAACAGCAAATTATCGATATTGACGTTGGTCGAAACACAGGTGTCGGCAATGGAGTGAATCCCGCGTACCGTAATGTCGCGCAGGGTCCCCGGCTTATCATAGATACCCGCATACAGAAACACTGTCGCCGGATAAGGGTCGTCGCGGCAGGTATCGCGGACATTCTCGATCATGATGTTGTAAATGCAGGTGTCGGACAGCGCCAAACAGATGATGTTGTGATACCGACCGCCCGCTGTGATATCCCGAATCACGATGTCGTGACAATCCAACTCCCGCAGTGAAAGCTGATCATACAAGCATTTCGCAGGTGTAAACGGATATAAATAATTACGGAACGGAAATTCAAACCACAACAGCCCGGACTGCACCGCCACGGTATCGTCGGAGGTCACACCCTTGATCCGCTCGACCAAAATATCATGGCAGCCGGACAGAAAATGTACGCCGTCCCCGTTTTTAATCGTCGAAAAGATCGAGAGGTCATGCACATATACGTCACTCGATAGGTCGATGGTGATACACCAACAGCGGGTTTTGACAAAGGTCAGCCCCGCGATTTCGAGGTTTTTGGCATTGCAGAACATCATCTGATACGTCCGCCAGCCCCAAAAGTCGCCGGTCATATCCTGTTCTTGTTCCAACACCGTGTGAAAACCCCTGCGGTTTTTATCGCAGCCCTCAATCACAGCCTTTCCGCGCCCTATAATCTTCACATTTTCCAGCGGTGCGACATCCTGCGCATCCCCAAACGGCTTCTCGGAATCAATCTTGATATTCGCCCCGCGAAACACGTTGTCAAACGCCCCGTCGGCCTGCTTGATTGTGCAGTCGTCGACCAGAATCGTCATATCCGAACCGACTTCAATCGCCCGCGAAATCACAAAATCCCGTCCGCGAAAAACCACCGTGCTGTTTTTCTGCCGTTTGGCCTCAGCAAAGCAGGCGGTGATACGCTCATCGTCGTTTATCCCCGGGAACTCATTTACGAAAAACGTTTTCATATTCGTCCTTCCACAGGAAGTAAGGAATTATTCCTCGCTGGCGTCGAGTACGGTGTAAATCTTTTCAGCCGCGTCGCGGGTCTCTTTTTTGCTCAGCATTGTGCCGGCAACGGCGCAGATACAGCCTACGATAAATCCGGGTGCGAGTTCATAGATACCCGTCGAGCCGGAGAGGAAAAGCAGCCATAAAACGTCGGTCAGCGCACCGCCGATGATACCGGCGACAGCGCCTTTTGCGGTGAACTTCTTCCAGCCTAACGAGAGCAGGATCACCGGGCCGAATGCCGAACCGAAACCGGCCCAGGCGTTCTCGACGAGGTCCATGATGTCGCCGCTGTTGGGATTTACCGCAATCAAAAATGCCACAACGGTGATCAGCGCGACCACGCCGCGTCCGACCCAGAGCATTTCTTTATTGCCCGCTTTTTTGCGGAAAATCGGTTTATAGACGTCGCTTGTAAACGCCGAAGCCGAGACCAGCAGCTGGCTGTCAGCGGTACTCATGGAAGCGGCGAGAATGGCGGAAAGCAATATACCGGCCAAGAATGCAGGGAACAGTGACCGCACCATGTTGATAAAGACCAAGCTAGATTGATCGGCAGGCAAATCGGACAGATAAATCCGTCCGACCAACGCCACGGCGACCGCGGCGCAAAGGCCCAGTGTTGTCCAGATCACTGCAATCCACTTGGACTTTTTGACCATCTTCTGTTCCTTGATGGACATAAAGCGCACCAGAATGTGCGGCATTCCGAAATAGCCGAGGCCCCAAGCGAGTCCCGATATGATCGTACTGATTCCGTTCCAGTCCAGTTTTCCCCCGGGGATCAGATTCCAATAATTTTCCGCCACCTGAACGGTTCCGAAAGCGGCGTTTGCATCCATGGCTCCGAGTGCGACAATCGGCGTGATCAATAGTGCCGCAAGCATCAGCATGCCCTGAATAAAGTCCGTCCAGCACACCGCGGCAAAACCGCCCAAAAAGGTATACAGCAAAATAATACCGGCAGCGACGGCTGTTGCAACTTCATAATCAATACCCAAAACAGAGTTAAACAGCATACCGCAGGCCTTAAAACTGGAGGCCGCATACACCGCATAACATACCAAAAACACAATTGCCGGAATGATTTGCAGCAGACGATGTTCGCTTTTAAAACGATTGGTCAGATACTGCGGAATGGTAATGGAGTCGTTGGCCGCCTTAGAAAATCTGCGTAGCCGGGGCGCGGTAAACTGCCAGTTCAAAAAAGTACCGATCAAAAGCCCGATCGCAATCCAAACCTTTCCCATGCCGTAGGCCAAAATCGAACCGGGCAAGCCCATCAGCAGCCAAGCCGACATATCCGAAGCCGAGGCCGACAATGCCGCCACCCAGCTGCCCATCTTTCTGCCGCCCAGAAAATAATCCTTTTCGTCGCCGCCGCGGGTCTTGAAAAACATCCAAACCCCAATGCCGACCACAATTAAAAAATAGAGAATAAATGCGCCTAATTCCGCGTAATTCATGTCCTGCCTCCGTTATGATTTTGTATAAAAATCCGTGTAACGTGCATATTATATCAAATCGCACACGAAAACGCAAGAATGGATCCCACCTTTTCATATAAAAAATCCGCCTCCGGTTTTAACCGAAGGCAGGTTTGTCAACGCCCTTTTATTTGATACCAAGTACGGTGCCGATAAAGATCGGAAGATTCGTCGCGTTATCGATAATCATATACACAAACGGCCGGTCCAGTTTTACTGTACGGCTTGGCCCTGCGGCGGTGGTAAAAGAAAATGAAAATGTCACCGCTATAGCTTTTGTGCCGTTTTCATCCACCTCAATATGGGTCTTTTGCAGTACTTCATCAAGCCATATACTCCCGTATGATGAGGTGCCGAGTTTTGAAAAGTCGGCGGTTTCGGCATCAAACGCAGCCGTCATACCGAGCGCTTTGAGCGCATCGTTCATTGTTATCGCATAGTCATTCGTGAATTTCGGCATTTCCACATTCACTCCCCGACCGCTTTTGTTTGTGAGTGTTGTGACCAGCCCCTCACCGGTCAGAGATGCGATGTAATCATCAATTGAAACACCCTCGTTTGGCAACAGCGCTGCGAAACTGTATTTCCCGTCTTTGTAATTTTTTATAAAACCCGTAGCCATGCCGTCGTCGAGATAAAAATTTTCTTCTGAGCTCATCATCTCAACGTTCTGCACGGTCCCGTCATAAGCGCAGAATTCATCCTCTTTAACGTCTTTTTTACTGTATTTCGTCTCCCATTTCGCGTCAAATACCACTGCGTTGATCAGGCAACATACCGCATTGGGATTAAATTCATCAATCCCCTTATCAATCATATGATCTGTATTTTTTCTGACCCAGTTATTGATATCAGACAACGTTTGGTTATTGAACGGTGCCATATAAACCGCCGTGTCGTAATAATCGGCGTTTGTTTGCAAAAAATCAGGATTCACCTCAAAAGAATCATCGTCTTTCAGCCAGATCGAGTTGGCGATTTCGAACTTATATTTTTCATCCGAGGGCAGGTTTTGTATATAGGTATACAGATACTCGTTTAGTTCTTCTAGCGGAATATCTCCGCCGAGTAAGGTTTCCATCTCCGCTTTGGTCTGCGTGTCGGCTCCGTTGGCGGTCATCGCCAGCGCCAGCATCACCGACAGCGGCGATATCAGAGAATTTTCACCCTGCGTCACGGTCTTTTTAAAGAGTTCCACGGCAAAATTCGCTGAAGATGAAATGAACGCATCATCAACCGTTTTCCCCACAACCGGCTGTTGATTGACACCTTCCATCAAATCCTTCGCGGCGATTCGCACACATCCTGCACTGTTCAAAAGCAAAACCGCTGCTATAAAGAAGCACAAGAAAACGCGTATGCCGGCTTTTCTCATAAAATCCTCCTCCACATTTGACGTTTTGATCTGTCAGAATAATGTTATTTTACATCTTTTCCCTCCGAAAAGCAATTCCCGGACAAAAAGCCCCCGCCTCCGGTTAAACCGGAGGCGGGGGCTATATCAAAAGCGGTTTCGCTTCGAGTGAAACCCGAGGCATCTCGCCGCTTTAGCCGACGCTCAGCAGCGTGCCGATAAAGATCGGCAGGTTGGTGGCGTTATCCACAATCACATAGACAAACGGACGATCCAGCGTGATGGTGTGATCATACATCGGGATGGAAGTCAGTTTCATGCCGACTTCGGTAACCGCCCCGGCTCTGGTGCCCAGTTCGGTGACCTCGATATAGGTTTTGTGCACAACCTCACCGATAAACAGATTGCCTACGGGCGAAGTACCCATTTTCGAAAAATCCGCGCCGCCGGTAAACGCGGTCGGCATACCGAGCGCCGCAAGCGCGTCGTTCATCTTGATTTTATATTCATAGCTGAATTTCGGCAGCTGCGCCCGTACGCTGGACTGCTCTACATTGGCAAGTGTGGCAATAAGGCCTTCGCCGGTCAGCGATGCGACATACTCATCGATCGAGACACCCTCGTTCGGCAGCAGCGCGGCAAAACTGTATTTTCCGCCGGCATAGTTTTTGACAAAGCCTGTCGCCATGCCGTCGTCGAGATACAAATGCTCATCCGAACCCATCATCTTGACGTTCTGTGCGGAATCGTCATAAGCGTTAAACGTCCCGTCGTTCACGTCGCCCTCTTCATACGGGGTCTGCCACTCGGCGTCAAACAGCACCGCATTGATCAGATACATCACCATATCGGGATCGATTTGATCTAAAATCTTATCGATCATGCCGTCGGTGTTGTTTTTGACCCAGTCATTGATGTCAGCCAGCGTCTGATCGTCAAACGGCGCTTTATAAGCTGCGGCATCATAATAATCCGCGTTTACCTGCAAAAAGTCGGGATTGACTTCCAGTGAGCCGTCGTCCTTGATCCAGATAGAGTTGGCAATGCCGAGTTTATATTTGTCATCCGTAGGCAAATTTTTGACATAGGTATACAGATACTCGTTCAAATCTTCGACCGACATTCCCGCACCGAGTACGGCTTCCATCTCAGTCTTGGTCTGAGCGTTCGCGCCGTTGGCCGTCATCGCCAGCGCCAGCATCACCGAAAGCGGCGAGACCAGCGAATTCTCGCCCTGCGTTATGGTCTTTTTAAACAGTTCCACGGCAAAATTCGCCGAGGACGAAACAAAAGCCTCATCGGCTGCTTTACCGGTAACAGCCTGCCCGTTGACACCCTCCATCAGGTCGGCGGCCGCCACTTGAATGCCGCAGCCCGCCGCATTAAAAACCAAAAGTACGGTCATCAGCAGGCACAGTAACATGCCCGGAATGGATTTCTTCATAAATTGTTTACCTCCTCATGCGCGTTTGTTGTCTGACGCGCTTTGATAATAAGACAGGTTAATTTTGAAAATTGTTACAGCAAATCCTGACAATTTGTTGAATTCGGAAATGTTGTGTTTTGGCAAACACGGTGTTATACTATTTCATGCAAAATATACGTCTGTAAGCAAAGGGCGGGTATGCACATGAAAAAACCGATTACAAAAGAGATCGTCAACGACTATTTGATCTGTACGGTGGGTGCGTTGGTGATGGCTGTGGGCATCTACTTTTTCAAATTCCCAAACAATTTTTCCATCGGCGGTGTCAGCGGTCTCTCGATCATCCTCAGCAACTATTTTCACCTGTCCTCAGCGTCGGTAATCACGGCAGTCATTAATATCGCCCTGCTGATATTCGGCTTTATTTTTCTCGGACGCGACTGCGGCGCTAAGACGGTGCTGGGAACGGTGGTGTTTTCGGGTGCGCTGATCGTACTGGAGAAACTCGTTCCGCTCACAGGCCCGCTGACCGACCAACCGTTCATGGAGCTGTTTTTCGCAGTCGGCGTCCCGGCGGTCGGCACCGCTATGCTGTTTAACCGCAACGGCAGCACCGGCGGCACCGACATCGTTGCGATGATTTTGCGCAAATACTCTTCCATGAACATCGGTGCGGCCCTGCTTGTCAGCGACACGATCATCACCCTCGGCTCGTTTTTATTCGGTATCAAGGTCGGACTTTTCGCCATCCTGGGCCTGCTGATGAAATCGCTGGTCGTCGACGGCGTGATCGAGAGCATCAACCAGTGCAAATGTTTTCAGATCATCACCGACGAACCCGAGGAAATCGGAAAGTTTATCAATACCACCATACACCGCAGTGCCACGATCATCGAGGCCAAAGGCGCCTATACCCAACAAAAGAAATATCTCGTCATCGCCGTAATGAAGCGCTATCAAGCGGTACAGCTGCGGCGATATCTCAAAACCAACCACCCCGAGACCTTTATGATGATCATGAACTCCAGTGAAATCGTCGGCAAGGGCTTCCGCGGCACCACTTAACATTTCTACGTGTAAAATGTAGGGGCGGATATCATCCGCCCGAAAATACAATCGCCAAAATGGAGACATAAAAGATATAATTATGTTGCTGTCTCTATACAAAATGCTTCCTGCGGTTTGAACGGGCGGATGATATCCGCCCCTGCCGATTAAATACACTCAAAGGACATCAAAAAATGCGAGAACAAGACATCCGTTACGAACTCTATTTGGCCGGAAACGATTTCGACCAAAACGGTCAACTAAAGCCCTCGACCTGCCCGAATCTGACCCAGCAAGTCGTCGAGCGGCACCTCCAAAAATTCGAGATGGGCACTCATGATCTGCTTGAAGCGGGACTCGGCTGGGTGCTGATCGGCTACACTGCGGTGTTTGACGAACCCATCAAATCCTGTATCCCGTTGACCGCACGCACTTGGCATTCCGGCAAAAAAGGTCCTTATTACCGCCGCGAAACGGCCTTTTATGATGAAAACGGCAAGCGCCGGATCGGCGTCTCGACCTTCTCGGTGATGCTCGACATGAACACCCGCAGCATCGCCCGCCACTATGCCCTGCCCGGTACGCTTGACGAATGCACCGAATTTCTAGTGCCCAACGCCAAACCCGCCGCGACAGCAGCCGAAAGCTATACCCCGGTCGAGACCTTTACCGTGCGCAACAGCCAAGTCGATGCGCTCGGCCATTTGAATAACGCCCGTTATGCCGACTTTGCTTTCGACGTGATGACCGACGAAGAACGCGCCAAGACCCTGCGGCGGCTCGAAATCACCTTTTACAGCGAACTGCGGCGCAACGACACTTTTACGCTCCTTGCACACCGTGAATCCGACCGCCTGCTTTTCCGCGGTGAGAACGAAGAAGGCAAAAAGGCGTTCGATCTGGCGCTGTTTGTTGAATAAACCCGATTTTATAAAAAGGTAGGTCTTTAAATTGCCTGAAGTTTTTGAATTGATCATGGTTCTCTGTTTCGGGGTCTCCTGGCCGGTATCGATCGCAAAATCGTGGAAATGCCGCACCGCAAAGGGGAAAAGCCCGATTTTTTTGGTTTTTATCATCATCGGTTATCTCAGCGGCATCGTCTGGAAGCTGCTCTCGAACAATATCACCTACGTCTTTTGGTTCTATGTGCTCAATCTGCTGATGGTGGCGGTTGATCTTTGCCTGTATTTCCGCAACGCCCGGCTCGACCGCCTTGCGGCGGAACAGGCATAAAAACCGACAGACTGTTCTTAAAGGAGGCACCATGAAACAGATCTATTTTTTCGATGATTTCCTGATCCGACGCAGCAAAGAGATCAAACAGGTATTTCATACCCCCCAGTGGATGCCGGAGCATTTATATATCGACCAAACGAGTTATTACGGCACCGGTTATTCCAGCATTGTCCCGGCGCCGAACGGCGGATATTATCTGTATTCAATCACCCTCACCAGTAAGGACGAGGAGACCTCCACGGTGGTTGCGCTGGCCCACAGTACAGACGGTCTTCACTGGGTTCCGGTGGACTTAAAAGATAAAGCGGCTTCCACGGGAAAACATCATATCAACTTCGGGAAAATCATTCCGGGCGGCATCTTTGTAATGTATGATCCCGAGGACCCCGATCCCGCAAGGCGGTATAAGATGACCAATTCGCCTTTCGACCCCTCCAAATCTTTTGCCGACCGTCCGCCCTGCATTCTCTATTATTCTTCTGACGGCTTGGTTTGGACGCCCGACCCCGAGCATCATCTTCTGCCAAGCAACAGTGATACCATGCTGAATATGATTAAAAACCCCTATACCGGCAATTATCAGGTCACTCTGCGGCGCAGATGGGGCGAGCGCCGCGTGCATTTGGTGGAGAGCGGCGATTTGAAAGAATGGACGCCGCCCCGGGTGATCCTACACCCCGAGCCGACGGACCCCGCCGGAACGCATTTCTACGGCATGCCGCAGTTTCCGTACGGCGACATGTTTGCGGGCTTTCTGTGGAAACTGAAGATGCCCTACAACAAAAACATGGACGGGCCCGTCACCACCGAGCTGACTTATTCCTACGATGGTTCCTGCTGGAACCGCACGCACTTTGACGTGATGCCCCTGCGGGAACTCGGAACCCACGGCGGCGGTTCGATTTACGGCGCGGCGATGCTGGATACCGGAGACAAGGTTTTGGTGTATGCCATGGCCGGACTGGAACAGCATCACCGGGTATTTGAGGCGATGAAGGCCAAGCGCCATTACTCCGGACTGCTGCCCGGATGGATCCGCAAAGAGGGGCTGGTCGGAATGGCGGCCGATTCGGGACAGGGTGAAATTACCACCGAATTGTTAAAGTTGCGTAACCCCAACTTGACAGTGAACATTAACGCACCGTTCGGCGGTGTCCGATTTCAGCTTGCCGACGAAAATTTAAAACCGCTTGACGGATATACCTATGAAGACAGCGAAGAAATCATCGGCGATCATCTTGCCGCGCCACTCCGCTGGAAAAACCGTCCCGATCTGAGCGATGCAATCAAACAGCAGCCCCTTTTCCGACTGATGATTCGAATGGAGCAGGCCGAACTTTTCGCCATTCACGGGGATTTTGTATTTACCACCAATCCGTTTGCACCTCTTTATGAGAATATGTGATATTTGAATAGAGCCATCAAACCGCTTTGCGGTTAAATCAGCATAAAATTTCTCCTTTTCCCGTATTAATAGTGTCCGCAAAACGGCTTAAAACCGAAAACTTGCTATTTTTGACCCGACGTGGTACCATGTTGTCAATGCAATTTTAAAAGGGGGAGAAGCTGTTGAAAATCCTGCTTGTGATCGACCAATTTTACGATGCAAACAACGGCATGACCATTTCGGCCAGACGTTTTGCCAAAGTGCTCGCAGACCACGGACATGAGATTCGGATTGTCAGCACCGGCAGATCCCGCGATCCCCTTCTCTATGCGGATTCCTACAGCGTTCCGAAACAATACATACCCTTTTTCGATAAACTCGTAGCCCAGCAGGGCATGACCTTTGCCAAGCCCGACGACGATATTTTGGAACAGGCAATCGCCTGGGCCGATCTGGTGCATTTTCTTGTGCCGTTTATGTTGTCCCGCCACGGCATCATGATCGCCAAAGAACTCGGCGTGCCCTACACCGCGGCATTCCACTGCCAGCCGGAAAACGTCACCGCCTCCATTTATCTCGATAAATTTAAAAGCATCAACAAGCTGCTCTATCTGTGGTTCAATCATTATTTTTATCAATATTGCGATCATATCCATTGCCCCAGTCAATTCATCGCCGACGAACTGCGCAAGACCGGTTATCAATCGCAGCTGCATGTCATATCAAACGGTATTGACCCGGATTTCGTGGGTATGCGCAAAATAGCAAAACCACCCGAGCTTCAGGATAAATTCATTATTTTATCAATCGGCAGGTTTTCCCGTGAAAAGCGGCAGGATCTCTTGATCAAAGCCGTCAAAATCAACCGGCACGCCGGTCAAATTCAAATTATCCTCGCGGGACAGGGTCCCAAACGCGATCAGCTTGAAAAATTGGGCACATCGTTGCCCAATCCCCCGATCATCAAATTCTATTCCAAGCCCGAATTACTCGATGTCATCGCGATGAGCGATTTATATGTGCACGCGGCCAGCGCAGAAATTGAGGCCATGTCGTGCATGGAGGCTTTCGCAGGCGGTCTCGTGCCGGTCATCGCCGGCAGCGAAAAGAGCGCCACACCCCAGTTTGCATTGGATGAACGCTCCCTGTTCGCCGCCGGCAGTCCCGAAGACCTCTCAAATAAAATCGATTATTGGTACAATCACCCGGAAGAACGGAAGAAAATGAGCAAAAAATACGCATTTCTCGGTGAAAAATATAATCTTGAGACCTGCGTCTTTAAAGCCGAAGAGATGTTCTATCAGGCCGTCAGAGAGGCAGCGCACGAAATCATACCCATTAAAGAGGCGAGCGGGAAATGACGGATCCGAATTTACGCAAAGAAGAAGCGGACGAACACGTCCTTCACCTCCCGGAGCCATTCTCTTTTGCGGTCAAATCCGATTACGATTATTTGCGTGACCGATGGGATAAACGCTTCGTCTCTTTTTTACTGCGCGTCATCGCTATCTTGGTACTGGTTCCGTTTAACTTTGTGGCCTTGGGATTTCGCGTCTACGGCCGCAAAAACCTGAAAGTCCTCAAAAAACGCGGAGCGGTCACCATCTGCAACCATATCCACCCGCTCGACTGCACGATGATCTACCTTGCGCTGTGGAACCGTCGCGGTTATTTCGTCACCCTCGACACCAACTTTAAAATCCCGATCGCCCGCCATCTGATCCGCGGATTCGGCGGCGTTCCGATCTCGAAAAACCCCCACCAGATCAAGCAGCTCTTCACTGTGATGGGCGGAGCGCTTACGCGAGGGAATTACGTACAGATTTATCCCGAAGGCGTTTTATACCCTTATTGCCATACCCTTCGAAAATTCCACCCCGGCGCTTTTCGATTGGCAGCCGATAACGGCG
Source organism: Oscillospiraceae bacterium (assembly GCA_035380125.1). Lineage (NCBI taxonomy): Bacteria > Bacillati > Bacillota > Clostridia > Eubacteriales > Oscillospiraceae > Oscillospiraceae bacterium. The sequence continues at coordinate 43,422 of DAOSWV010000010.1, read as the reverse complement.
TTCCCGTACTTCCGATGATTCTCACGCTCGAACGGCCGCACGGGCTCTTTACCTGGTATAAACGCAGACGCTGCCTGCGGCTTCATATTCTGCCGCCGGTCGAGCCCGATCTCACCCTAGAAAAACGTGAATGTACGGCAAAATTGCAGCAGGATTGCCTTAAGGCGATGAATCAAAAACGCATCGAACGCCGAAGAGCGCAGCGACTGACCAAGACCTAAAAAAGAAAGGATATCCCCCATGACTCGAATCACCGTCATCGACGGCCACGGCGGCAAACTCGGCAGCCAGCTGGTCAAAGCCATTACCGATAAATATCCCGACCTGCCTCTGACAGCAGTCGGCACCAACAGCGCCGCCACCGCCGCAATGCTCAAATGCGGCGCAAAAATCGGCGCCACCGGTGAAAACGCCGTACTCGTCGCCTGCAAAAAATCCGATGTCATCATCGGACCGATCGGTATTGTGATCGCCGATGCGCTTTACGGCGAGGTCACGCCCGCAATGGCCGTCGCCGTCGGTCAGGCCGATGCCGTGCGTATTTTACTGCCGGTCAATAAATGCGATAATCTCATCGCCGGCACCGATAATCTCTCCACCGGCCAAATCCTTTCTGACGCGATGGAAAAACTTTCTGCAGTCCTTAAAACACCGGTTCATACAAATTTTCAACCTTGATTAAATCAGTAAGGAGATAAAGTCATGCGGAAAATAAATCAAACAATCACCCTCATTTATAGAAAGTTTGTAGGAGAACTTCATTGGGCAATTAAAAATGGCCTCATATGCGGCGAAAATGTAACGGTAATGGGCAGGACGACATTCGGCAGTGAACCGTATCTGATTACTTTAAAGGATCATGTACGAATTTCAGAAAACGTCACCTTTATCAATCATGATGGCGGAACATGGGCTTTTCGACATATGAAAAAATATCAAAATATCAAAAAATTTGGGACAATTATCATCGGCGAATATAGTTTTATCGGCGCTTGTTCTGTTATTATGCCGGGCGTAGAAATTGGACAAAACTGTGTGATCGGCGCCGGAAGCATCGTCACAAAATCAATCCCCGACAACACTGTGGTCGCAGGCGTCCCTGCGAGAAAAATTTGTTCAACTGAAGAATACGCGGAAAAATGCGCAAAAAAGATGCCTGATGATTTTGATTTGGAACGATTAAGCCAAAACAAAAAGAAGTATTTAATTGAATACTATATGCAATAAATTATGCGTCATCTTTTCCAAATAAATAGAAAACTCCGCCGCGGCGGGGTCTGTTTTTTTCTCTTTTAAACCGGTGACGTGTCCCTGCTGGTTATAAAGACGATCCCGATGGCACCGGCCAAATTCACGATGGTTATACCGACGGCAAGGAACACCCAACGGCTGCTGATGTTGGAAGTACCGGGAACGCCCATGGCAACCTCCTCGTCTTGGATTGCGACGGTTTCGTCCGCAACCGCACTTACGGTGTTGCCAGTCGTCTCATCACCGGGAGCCACAGCGGTCTTATTTGCAAGCGGATCGCTCAAAAAAATCACAGCGCTGATTAAAACAAATATCACGACCAAAAAGAGTCTGAATTTCATATGATCTCTCATGCCGCATCATCACCTTCTAAATTTCTAAAACCGTTGCTTGCGGTTTACTAGTTTATTATAACGCAAGTCAGTTACATTTCGGTTACATTTTCCATATTTTTTCTCATTTAAAAACAAAAATCATAACATTTATTCTCTAATATCACCAAAACAACTTAATTATGTTCTTCGTGCGTCAGAAAGATCACTGCGATGGCACCGATCAGACTGAAAACGGTGGCCGCTATTCCGATTACGGTCCAGTTGAGTCCGCCTGTTTTTGATTCACCGGGGATCCCCATCGCTGCACCTTCATCATTGATCGTGACTGTATTCTCTTGCGCGGTCGTACTGACGGTATTTCCGATATTAACGGAATTCTCGGCTTTTTCATTTGAAAACGGTGCGTTTAAAAAAATAACGGCGCCTATAAAAAGAATGGCTGTCAAAGCTAAAAATTTTGTTTTACCGAGTGTTTTCGTCATGTTTCCGGTTATCTCCTTTTGCGATAATTAAAAAGCGCTTTAAACGATTGACACTTTTATTATAACATCAACCGGTTACATCAAGGTTACATATTTATAAATCGGAATGAAATGATAGTCTCACATGTTATTTTATTAGTTTTTGTTACATTCATATTCCGCTTACATCTCGGCTGTTTCTGTAGTAATTTAAAAAGACCTCCGCCGAAGCGGAGGCCTTTTGCTTTAAAATATTTTATGCATTTTCCTTCTTGGAGAAGATCACAATCGCCAGAATACCAAGCATGCTTGCTACCGCTAAAACGGGCGCGATATCCAGAAAATCAAATCCGGTGTTCGGGATATCCAACGGGGGATCATTGTCTTCGATGCTGACGACCGAAGGTGTGCTCGAGGCACGGCTCGGAGTACTGCTCATTGTATTGGGAACGCTGCTGGAAATTACAATACTCGGAACACTGCTCGGGGTGCTGCTGGGAACACTGCTTTCCTCACTGCTGCTCGGGGTGCTGCTGGGAACACTGCTTTCCTCGCTGCTGCTCGGAGTGCTGCTGGGAACACTGCTTTCCTCACTGCTGCTCGGGGTGCTGCTGGGAACAC
>DAOSWV010000010.1:4549-40654 GCA_035380125.1 Oscillospiraceae bacterium | reverse complement strand
TGCTGGGAACGCTGCTTTCCTCGCTGCTGCTCGGAGTGCTGCTGGGAACGCTGCTCTCTTCGCTGCTGCTCGGGGTGCTGCTCGTCGTCGGCGGGTCGAAGCCGAACAAATCGAAATGGCTCATACCACCTACCGTGATGGTGAATGTACCGTTGCTGTTGAACGTGAAGGTCGATGTGACTTTTCCCTGACTGTTGTAATAGCTTCCTGTCGTGCCGGCGGTGAAGTATACGATTTCATAACTGCCGTTCAAACTGGGATCCGCTGCGGCGAGTTTTGCAAAAAACGCATCCGCTGCTCCGGAAGAAGAGGCGAAGTAAGCTTCGAAAGTGCTCTGAAGAGAAGCGTCTATGCAAACGAAAGCTTTTTCAGAGGCCTTCTTGAAAACAACGATTTGCGCACCGCTGTAGCTGTAATCGCCCGTACCGGGATCATCAGTCTTGGAAATAAAGAAGATATCATCCAGGAAGCTCGATGTACTGCTGGTTGCAGATGAAGTCTTTTTACCATCCACCGGCACGGCACTCAACGCCATACTTGCAAACGATAAAACCAGCATCATCGAGAGGAGGACTACACCGATTTTCGAAAGAGTTTTCATATTTATCAACCATACCTTTCTGTTGATCGTTAAATTTCTTACTTGCCGCTTTTTTTGCGGTTTACGACATTATTTTACCATTTCATAGTTACATTTGGGTTACATTTTCGGGTTTAAGGTTACATGAATGTGACTAAATCACAAATATTTTCTAAAAATGTTACCATTATATCCCATCCATCAATTACCTGTTTGCTAACCCCTTCTATTTATGTTATAATATCAAATTATTTTGGAGGTGCGAGTATGGCAAGAGTGAGTCCTTTCTGCGCTTTAAGATACAATTTCAACAGAGCCGGCGAACCCGGCACCTTGGTCTGCCCGCCCTATGATGCGGTGAGTGAAAAACGCAGGGCGGAATTGGCCGAAACCAATCCCAATAACGCCATCGTTCTGGAACTTCCGACCGGTTCCGATAAATACGCCGCCGCCAAATTTACGCTGAATCAAATGCTCGAGGACGGCGTGTTGTTTGAAGAACAAACCCCCTGTCTGTACTATTACGAACGCACTTACATATTAAAAGGGGAAACCAAGCGCATTGGCGGCTATGTTGCGCGAGTCGGGTTGGCGGAACACGACGAAGGGGTCATTATCCCCCACGAAAACACCCTTTCGGGTCCCAAAGCCGACCGTTTTGAACTTTTAAAAATCACCGGCTGCAGTTTTTCCCCGGTCTATGCGCTGTTCGAGGATAAAACCCGCGAACTTGCCTTACATACCAAATACCTGACCTCCGAAAAGCCCGAGGTCGAATTTACCGCCGAAGGCGATCTGCATCGCTTCTGGGTTATCAAAGATGCCGAAAAATATCAACCCGTCTGCAATCTGTTTACCGATAAAAAACTCTTTATCGCCGACGGTCACCACCGTTATGAGACCGCGCTCAATTTCCGCCGTCATCTGCGCGAAAGCGGTGTCAAAGTTGAGGGTGACCATCCGGCAAATTCCGTGATGATCTTACTGTGTGACATCGACGACCCCGGCCTGACGGTATTGCCGATTCACCGCCTGCTGCATTCCCTGCCCGATTTCGATGCAGCTTCCCTGCTAAAACTCTGGTCAAAGGACTTTAATATTACCCGTCTGCCGAATCCCGGAACCGCCGAAGCGGAATTGACAAAACATACGGCTCAAAACGCCTTCGGCTTCTATGCCGGCGGTGACGAGTGGTATCTGATGACTTTAAAAACCCCGATCGACTCAACCGACCCGCTTGACACGCTCGATGTCTCGGTACTGCACAAACTCATTTTAGAGCCGATGGGTATCGACCGCGAGAATATGGCGGCTCAAAAAAACCTCGACTACACCAAATCCGCCGAAGAATTGATTGCGGGCGTACAAAGCGGCAAATACAACGCGGGATTTTTTATGAATGGCACCAAAGTGAGCCAGATCACGGCGGTCGCGGGCGCAGGCGAAAAGATGCCACAGAAATCCACCTGGTTCTTCCCCAAGCCGGTCACGGGGCTGTATATGAATAAGATCTTGTAATTTCATGTAGGACGCGGCATAACGGACTGCGGTCCGCCTGACGCGCTGTGCGGATTATCCCGTCTTTGCGAGGAAAAGCGCGGGGCAGAATCCCGCGCTATGACGAAGCAATCCAGAAACCGAGTGCCCGGATTTCCCAACGGTCTAAATTGACACAGGGTCAATGTCCCTGTAATTGTAGGGGCGAACTTATAATAACGTCGCGCCCGCCTCTTTCGAGGCGGGCGCAGGTTTTTATTTATTTAATACTCAACTTATCCCCCACCGTCACCGGCTGACCGAACTCGTATCCCCCGTCCCGGTAAACGGCTTTCACCGCTTTTCCGTCAACGGTCACTTTCCCGCCGGAAATCGTTGTGCGCAGCTTTTTCAACGGCAGTTCCCCGCCCAATATCGCAAGTTCCAACTCTTTTTCGGTGATTTTCACCGTTCCCCACGCTGAGTCCACGCTCCAGATGCAGCGGAATTCAGGCAGTTCATCAATCGGGGCGAACCCGATCATGCCCTGCGCCATGTCAAATTGAAATCCCGAGATCAACGGTATAAACGCATAAGTCGCCATCGAGCGGGCGTAGTTGTTGCCACACTCGATCTCGTTGTAGGGGTTTCGCTTTTTGCCGTCGTATTTTTCGCGCACCGCGCGAACCATCTCAATCGCCTGTGCTTTCAGCCCGTGCTTATACAATAACCCTGCGGCGGAATACTCAAAACCGTGCATGGTCTCCTGACAGTAGGGAATCGGAATCGCGGGTTTTTCGGCGCCCTCGGGATAGGTGCAGATGACCGTGCCGCCCTCGTCGTTCAGCGAATACAACCGGAACGGGTTGTAAAACTCCCGCACCGAGGATTTGAAGTTATTTTTATAAAGGTTTTCAAGCGCAATCCGCACATGATCGGGATCGAATAACTCGCCGAGCCCGCAAATATCGGCATGCCACTGCCCCAAGAGCTGGTCGATCTCGCAGCCATCGCCGATTTGATATTTAATCTCCCCGGCCTCTGCGTTCCAATAGTTTTCGCGGGTATCCGGGTACGGGTCGAGGATGTGTTCGTCGTGCAGGTCGATCTTTTGCTGATAATACTTCCCGTTAAATAATTCTTCGGTCTTTTTCCTGCCGCTCTCGTATACCGCGAGATATTCATTGGCTTTTTCCGGCTCACCGAGATATTCGGCCATTTCGGCTCCGGCTTTGAGCGCCGCCAGATAAAAGCCCTGCAGCCACGACGACGACCCGAACAGTTCCATATCGAGCGTGTGGTGCTGCCGTCCTTCCAGCATGCCGTCCTTGTCCAAATCCCAGCGGTCGCGGTTTTCGCTGCTCCACGCGTATTCGAGCGACTTTTTGACCTTCGGCCAAAGCCCACGGAGCCAATCATCATCCCCGCAGAGTTTCCAGTCGCGCCAGACCTTGAGCACGCCGCCGAACTGCCCGTCGGCACAGGCGCGGAACATATGGATATTGCCGAGCGGCAGCATCAGCCGGAACTGCATTTCTCCGGTCGGCATCATATTATAAGCATAATCCAAATCACGCACCGACCGCTCGAGTTTCGGGAACAAAAACGGCAGCGCGTAGGCGTAGTTCCAGACGTGGGTGCAGCTGCCCTCGCAGCTTCCTGTTTTCGAATTGACGCCTTCCCAGCCGTAGAATTCACCGTTTTCAAGCCGCAGCACGGTGGGCGATTTCAACACCGACAGCGTTGCGGAGATCGCCTCAAGCACCTCCGGCGGCAGGGTCGATTCTGAGAGCGCTTTTTGAAACTTTTTACTCTCACCGCGCAGCCGTTCCCAATTTTTCAGGCAGTAATCGGCGCAGTTTTGCGCGCCGGAAAACAGTTTCGCATAATAGTTTTTCCATTTGGTGTCCCACGGGACGTCGCCTTTCGCCATCGAGAGCACCTGCCAGGTGCGGCTGACCTCGGGATAGTACCAAGCAAGCACAAACCGCACCGTTTTGCGCGTTCCGGCTTTGATTTTCACACGCGCCTCGATCACGGCGGTGTCGAGTTTCCCCGGCGTGTCGTAATTGCGCGGCGGCAGAACCGGCTTTTCGGTCATTTCGCGCCAAAAGGTCTCGGGCGCGTCGCTCCAGTTGCCCCGGTAACGGTAAAGCTGAATCGAAACGTCGTCACAGTCGGTTGCGGCGCACAGTTCACCCTCTCCCGACAGCAGCATGCCTTTTTTGTTTCCGAGCGCCGTATTCACACCGTTGTCGGAGGGGTTTGCGACGCTGAAGCACACGCCGTATTCGAGTTCCGAATCGGTGGTATTGTGCAGTTCGATCTCAAAAAACGCCGCCGGAATCGAGCTGTCGGCGTCGTTCAACGGGATGAACGGGTTGAACGCGGTCAGCTTGACCTCCGCAGGAAAATGCGGGTCGGAAAACGCGATATCGGCGAACGGGAAATTCCCCTCGAATTCGCAGTTTAAAAAATGCGGAAAGCCCGCCATGCTGCGTCCGTTGGGACCGGAACCGGAAAACGGCTCGTCGGCATGCCCGATGAATTTTCCGTATAAATCGCCGTCCAGCACTCTCGCATCGAGAATTTTGCCGTCTTTGAGCGCCCGCACCGCAAAATGCGTATAGCCGTTGACCGAACCCTTGGAGGGGTGATTGAAAATCTCCCAGTCGATCAGCTGCCCATTTCCGGAAAGCCCGATGCACCCGCTGCCGATGCCGCCGAGCGGAAACGAGACCGCCTGTGTATATTCGCCGCTGTATTTCATGTTTTTTCTCCTGTTTTTTCTCCTGTTTTTATTGTTCTTGGAACGCTTTTAACATCGCCACGATATTTTCGCAGGGCACGTCGCCCGGCACGGCGTGGGTCGGCGACGCGATATATCCCCCGCCCGGTTTCATTACCTTTATAATCCGCTTGGTCTCTGCCGCCACCTCTTCGGGCGTTGCATACGGCAGCAGGCGTTGGGTTGAAATCGCGCCCCAAAACGCCAGTTTACCGCCGTACTTTTTCTTGACGGCTTCAATGTCGTAAATCTCGGGTTGGAAGGTCTGGTGGCAGGTCAGCCCGATTTCGATCAGGTCGCCGTACACCTGCTCAATGTCGCCGCAGGAATGCTGCACCACGAACCGACCGGCTGCCCGAACCCGCCCGTACATCTTCGCCAAACACGGCTTTATGAACTTGCGCCACAGCGCGGGCCCCATGATCAGCCCCTTTTGCTGACCCCAGTCGTCGCCGAAATAGACCGCGTCGACCGGATATTCCAAAATGATGTCGATCAGTTTCAAATTGAAGTCGCAGATCGCCCCGAACAGCGCTTCGGCAAAATCCGGATCGGTCAGCATATAGGCAAGCCCGTCCTCCATGCCGCACAGCGTCCAGTAACGCTCGAACATCGAAAACCCGATCCCGACAAAGGTAAACCGATCGCCCGCCTGTTCCGAAACCCGCTTTGCCACGGTGCGCATCTTGTCGGCGGCAACTTTCGGCGGGTTCCAGTACTTCATATCCGGCTCGGGGAACACATGGTTCGCCACGACGCCGATATCCTTGTCGACGCCGCTGCGGTCCCAAATCACCCCGAAATCGTCGATAAAATGTTCCGGTTTACCCGCCATTAAGCGCGGTTCTCCGGCATATTCGCCCCCGAAAATCACATTCGGACGCAGCGCTTTCAGTTTTTCCTCACCCATGAAAGCGACCATTTTGTCATATTCCTGATGCGTAAAATCGCAAAAACACGGCACTGTGTCCGTTTCAATATGCGACAGCGCCGCAGTTACGAGTTCTCTTCCGGTCATATTTACACCCCGCTTGTAAATTCAGAATTCAGAGTTCGGAATTCAGATTGAATCCTTTTCTATCCGCATGAATTGTATCACACCGAAAAGCGGTTTACAATTTGAATTTCAATATTTCATGTCTATTTTGTTTCTGTTATGTTATAATCATAAACAATAAAATATTGACCTCGAAAGGAAATCAGTATATGACCCACAGAGAGCGCTTTAATGCCGCCGTGAATCACCGCACGCCCGATCGGGTGCCGTTCGACCTCGCGGGCTGCCCGCAGACCCTGGTGATGACCGAGGAGACGACGAATCAACTGCGTAAACTTTTAAAAATAAACGGCGAATACACCGGAAGCGGTCTCTATGACAACCGGATTTTGGAGCTGCTCGACACCGATACCCGTCTGACCGGCGGCTTTCCGACCCCGAAAAGCCCGCATTCCAAAAAGACCCCCGACGGCTATGTCGACGAATGGGGCATCCGCTATGCCAGTGTCGGCGGTCACTATGAAATTGTCGAAAACCCGCTGCACGATCTGCCGCTCGAACGGGTCAAGGAATATTTTTTCCCATCCGCCGACGACATCCCCCAGAGCATTTTCGACGGTTTCGCTGCCCATGCTAAGGATTTATTTGAAAACACCGATTACGCCGTCATCGCCCAACATCCCTGTTACGGTGTGTTCGAATCGGCCTGCTGGATGTTCGGATTCGACGATTTTCTCTACCGCCTTGCCGCCGAACCCGAGACCGTCGAATGGTTTTTCGATCGCATCTGGCAGTATCAAAAGCGCCTGATCGAGCGGTATTATTCGGCACTCGGCAGCTATATCGACGCCACCACGAGCGGCGACGATTTCGGCACCCAGCGCGGCATGTTTATGTCGGTGGATATGTTCCGCGAAACAGTTATGCCGTTTTTTGCCGAGCGCATCCGCTATACCAAGACCTTTACCAAAGCCAAATTCCAGCACCACACCTGCGGATCGGTATTCCAGTTGATCCCGACCCTGATCGAATGCGGCGTTGAAATTTTGAACCCCATTCAACCGAATGCCTATCTGATGGAACCCGAGCGGCTCAAGGCCGAATACGGCAAATCCATCTGCTTCTGGGGCGGCGTCGACACGCAGGACTTGCTGCCGAACGGAACGCCGGAACAGGTACGCAAAAAATGCGCCGAACTGCGCGAGTTGTTTAAAGACGGCGGCTATATCCTCTCCCCTGCGCACTGCATTCAAGAGGATGTCCCGGTCGAAAACCTGATCGCCATTTACAAATAACCGCTATTCAATCACAATCGTCCGGCTGCTCTCAAGCACCGGAATCGTCACAGTCGTCTCATTCCCCTCGACCGTAAACGGCAGGGGGATTTTTTCCGGCACCAAATAGACCTTCGAGGCCTTTTTTGCAATGCGAATTTTAACATCGTGCATGGGAATCATTTGGGTTAAAAACGATTTCGACAGATCGAACCGCGACCCGCTGACATTGATTAAATGCACAATCCATTTACCGCCCTGCGTTCTCAAACTGACATGCGGGCAGACCGGCGCTTCCACCCGAACCGTGCTCCGGCAATACGAATCCAAAACGTTTTGCACCATCTTCAACAGCCAGGGTGAACCGGTCGCGTGAAAAGACGAAAAAATCTCGGGCGCAAAGTAAATACATGTGCCTTTGCCGAATTGATTGACAACAACGGCGGGATGTCCCGACCTTCGGGCCGGATGCGCGTGCTGGTGGTAAACGTGTCTGCTTAAACTCGATTCGAACAAGGGTTCCGCCAAAACCGCCCCGCTGACCGCATTTTCACGGAGAGAAACCCGCACCGCCTTTGTATTCGCCTTATGCGCCAGAATCGGACTGTCGGGAATATCGTGCGAAATCCTCTCATCAATATCACAAATATAATCGACTGAAAATTCGGAATCGCCGTAATCATCAACACCCAACAGATCGGAAAGCATCAAGTTATCCTGTCGGCTGCCGTCCTCACGGTATAAACCAACCGGTCCCGAGGCGATCAAAACGCTGCCGTTTTTGACAAAATCCCGCATCGCTTCGGCGGTCTCTTGTTCCAAACACGCCGCTCCGGCTAAAATCGCAGTGTGATATCCCAACGCGTTTTGGCAAAAGGTCTTTTCCGACAGCACGTCAAAATGGCGGCCGCTTTCGAGCAGCATTTTCACCGCACCCGTCAAGGAATGCGGATAGCTGTCGTTTTGATAAACCCTGCCCCATTGCGATAACTTGCGGCTTGCTAAAGAATTGATCACGGCGATGTCGGACACACTTTCGGTGTTTTTGAGCCACGGTTCCAGCGCTTCGACTTTTCCGTATGTGCCTTTGATATATTCCTGTACGCTCCGATTCACACTCGAGGCAAATTCGCCCGAGGGATACGGCACATGGTTGACCGCGCACCCGCCGCCGTTTGCGGTGATCATCGAAACAACGGTCTCCATGCTCTCCTTGGGCAGAATGCTCCAATCGCCCCAACTGCCCAGTTCATACGGGGTACTCATCACCACCGGCTTGCCCCGCGAACATGCCCATTTCACTCGTAACAATCCGTCGGTAAAATCCGGTGCGTGAAACTCGGTCGATAAGATATCGGCTTTCTCATCGGCCTCGTTTTCCATGCGGGGATTGCCCGAGCCGTTCCACATAATGTTCACGTCACGCGTTTTACGAATGGTCTGTGTAAGCCCTTCGAGCAATCGGATTCTCGAATCAAGCAAAAATTCGTTAAAATCCCTTAATTCTTTAGTTCCCCGTTCGAATTTGTCCGGCAGCGCATAACCGTATTGTCTTTCAAAGCGCTCTTTGCAAAAGCGGCAGTGGCAGGTGTCGGGACTGAAATAGGTGATATCCAAAAAGATGCCCTGCACTTCATACCGCCCGAGCAGATCGGCAATCCGCTCTTTTGCGATCTCGAAATACGGGCTGTTTGGGCATAAAATTTTATAATAATCATAGGCGATCACCGGTTCGCCGCTGCCGTTGATCATCCTGTATTGCGGGAATTGTTCCCCGAGTTTGTCATCCAGTAAAACATTAAAATAGGTATAAATTTCAACGCCGTATTTTTTCCCCGCTTGGATGGCCTGTTTGAGGTAATCGCTTTTAACGGACGCGTTTCTGCCGACCAGATCGGAATCATAAAAAGCGCAGCCGTAGGCGTCCTTGCCGATAAAGACAAGCGTTTGAATGCCCGCCTCCGCCGACGCTTTCACATATTCCTCCGGGTCAAACGGAATCGAATCGTGGCATTCGCCGACTTGAAAATCGAGCAGCCCGCAGCGCAGATTCGCGCTTTTTCCTTTTCCGGCCATATGATTTCCCTCCTAAGCGCTTTTTGCCTGAAGTTCCTCTTACCGCTATTATACCGACATACACAGGCAAAAGCAAACGCTTTCGGACGAGGAAAAATATTGCTATTTTTCTCTTTTGGCGTTAAAATGGAAATGAAGATTCTTATTTCCAAATTTTTATATTTTTGTCAGAAAATCCTTCGTTGATTCGTATTGAGGTTGGAGGTGAGTTGATGCCGACCGAGTTCACGGAAATTGAGCAGGTGTTTGAAACCTACTCGGCTATGATCTACCGGGTGTGTTTCGTCTATCTCAAAAATCAATCCGATGCGGAAGATGCGACCGCGGACACCTTCGTACGGTTGATGGAGAGTAAAAAGGCCTTCGAAAGCGACGAACACCTCAAAGCGTGGCTGATCGTCACGGCCAAAAACCTCTGTAAGGACTCCTTATCCCATTGGTGGCGCAAAAAACGCGCCGACAGTGAAACGCTGGATTTCGTCCAAGCACCCGATGAGGAAAACGACACCCTTGCAATCTTATTGGAACTTCCGGTCAAATACCGCGAAGCCCTGTCGCTTTATTACCAGATGGGCTACAGCGGCGACGAGACGGCAAAAATCCTCGGAATCAGCCCCTCGGCATTATATGCGCGGCTCAGCCGCGGGCGCGAGATGCTGCGCAAAATGCTCGGAGAAGAAGCGCCTGTTCCGACGGCCGCTAATCCGCTGCTCACCGAACCGCAAAAGACCCATTCCGACTAATTCACATTTGCCCTTCGGCCTTATGAAAGGATGCGACGATATGAACTCCATTGATCAAAAAATCGAAACCGCGCTGGAGCGCGTGACCCTCTCGCAGAGCGCAAAATATCGGGTTAAAAACAAAATTCAATCCGCTGTTTCCCATCCGCAGAAACGTGTCCGCGGCAAACTCTCCGTCTCGGCGGCCGTCAGTCTGATTTTGGCATCGTTGCTTGTGATTTCGGCAGCGGCCATCGGCGGACTGTCTTATTTCCATGCGCTTTACGGCGATCAAGTCGAAACCCTGACGCCCTACGGCATCACCATCGGCACCAGTGTACAGAACGAAGACGTGATTTTGACCCTGCACGAATCCGTCGCCGACGAATACACCACGGCCTATATCTTCTCGATCAGAGGACTGACCGAAACCGGCAAAACGCTTGTGACCGATAATACCCTTGACCTGAACGCTTGCGAAATTTCTTTCTGGCAAACAAATAAAGGTGACTATAGTTCTCATTCGTACGGCATCGACAATTATCAGGTTACATCCGTTGAAAGAATACCTCCCGCTGAGAACACCGACTGCCAACTGTACGAAGTGAGGCAAAAATATTCCGGTGAGGATTATCAATATCTTGATATCGGCCTTAAGCGTGATAACGTCACATATTATGATGATAACAATGCGAACTATGCGATCATTCCGATCGAATCGCTGCGCGAAGAGGACTGCGAATATTATGCGTTGTATATCATCTCTCCGGAGACACAGGATTTAATTCTAACCTTTGACGATCTTGAATTGCCACTTCCAGAATCAAAAACGCAAGTTCCGGGCATTGAAGTACAAATCGACGGCTATATTCAGGACTATTTTATGAACGAAGAAGGGATCGCGAGACTCTCTTCCTATTATCCTACCAGCGCTGTCCTGACACCGTTGGGATTGTATGTGAACGACGAGCATCTGTCCGGTTCTTCTCTGATGTATATGAATGCGGTTTTAGTATTTAACGACGACAGCGAAATCGAACTAAGTGAACTTTCAAATGAGAGAATCAGCTATATGGGATATTACGGCTCCTATTTATCAAATTCCTACGCTGGTGCCGTTTATCTGTTCTACAATATCATGGATACTTCCACCATCAAATCACTGTTGTTTTACAATGAAATCGAATTTCCGTTTGACGGCAGCACACCGTTTATCCGCTCGAGCGGCAGATATTTGGAATCGGCCTGTTCAAAAGTGCTGTTGTGGACCATTACAGAACAAATAGAATCCTATGTCCAAGCGCTCTGTCCGGATACTTGGACGGTAACTTATGCCAACCTGGACGAACCTCTTCTGGCGACCGGTTGGGGAAACATTTATTATGTGAATGATGACACACTTCGTTTTCATCGAGCAAATCAAAGTAATGAAAGAGACGCTTCCTTCTATATTTCGCTGACCGAGATATCAGACGGTACGCTTGAGGAAGAAGCCCGCGCCATGGTCGAAGAAATAAATATCACACACCATGCCTGGGGATATGAAAACGACCTGACCTTTACCGTGACCGGCACCGGCACCTATGACGGCATGGAGGTCATCGTGGTCGAATGCGGCGAAACCGATCCGGGGCTTTACAAGCGCTGCATCTTCGCGATTTATGAGGGCAGATTGCTGACCATCGAATACGACGGTTACACCGGACAGCCGAACGACTACGCGTTCGACGCGCTTCTGGACCTGATCACGTTCGATTAAGATTAAAACCCCGACTAAGATTAAAACCCCGACAAAAAAGAGCCGCTTTTCGCGGCTCTTTTTTATTCCGTTTTTTTGTGCGGAATTGCCTGAATTTTACGGATAAATCCGTTGTTTCCCTTGACAAAATCGCTTTTTCCTGTATAATGTATAAAACGTCGCCGAAAAGCGGCGTTATGTGTCACTTGAAGCGGCGTTCCATACCACGCCGAATGCCATGATTCATGAATGTTTTGCAATGGGATATAAAAAGTATCTCATATGGCATAAAATTGTCCGCATGCGGGCATCCACGGCTTTATGCCGTTCATTTTCCGAAGAGAGAGGTAGTCGCAAATGGAAAAACAAACTGTCCTCACCAACGAGGGACTGGCAAAACTCAACGAGGAACTCACCCTGCTCAAGACCGTCACCCGAAAGGAAGTTGCGGAGCGTCTGAAAATCGCCCGCGGCTACGGCGATCTCTCTGAAAACAGCGAATACGACGAAGCCAAAAACGAACAGGCCAAAGTCGAGGCGCGCATTCTCGAACTTGAGACCATCATCACTAAGGCCAAAGTGGTCAGCCGCAGCGATATCGGCAGCAATGCTGTCGGCATCGGTTCCCATGTTCTGCTGCTTGACACCGAATACAACGAAGAGATGGAAGTTTATCTGGTCGGCAGCAGCGAATCCGACCCTGACGACAACCGCATCTCCAACGAATCTCCGATCGGTGAAGCCATTTTGGGCGGTAAAGTCGGTGAGACCGTCGAGGCAGTCACCCCGTCGGGCGCTTTAAAATTTAAGATTCTGAAGATACTGGAATAAAACCACCCGTTTAAAATAAGCTAGAAATGGAAACAGATATGGAAACAGGAAACGAAAACGCCGTACAGCCCGAGCTGTCCGAAATTCTTCAAATCCGCCGGGATAAGCTCGCAGCCCTCCAGACTGCAGGTAATAATCCCTATGAAATCACCGTCTTCGACCGCAAAAACACCGCCGCCGAAATCGTCGAAAATTTCGACAAATTCGAAAATCAAACCGTCAGCGTCGCCGGCAGAATGATGTCATGGCGCGACATGGGCAAGGCCTGCTTTATGGACCTGCAGGACGGCAGCGGCAAAATCCAGCTCTATATCAAGATCGACGAAGTCGGTGAAGAGACTTATGCGGGCATGAAGAACTGGGATATCGGCGATATCCTCGGTGTTGTCGGTTATGCGTTCCGCACCCGCCGCGGCGAGATCTCGATCCACGCCCAGCAGGTGAAATTGCTCTCCAAATCTCTGCTTCCGCTTCCCGAAAAATTCCACGGTTTGACCGACACCGATCTGCGTTACCGTCAGCGGTATGTCGATTTGATCGTCAACCCCGAAGTACGCGACACTTTTTATAAGCGCAGCAAAATCATCTCCCTAATCCGGAAATTCCTCGACGCCAAGGGTTATCTCGAAGTCGATACACCGGTGCTGCACACCCTCGAAATCGGCGCGGCGGCCCGTCCGTTCAAAACCCATCACAACACCCTCGACATCGATATGTATCTGCGCATTGAGACCGAATTGTACTTGAAGCGCCTGATCGTCGGCGGCATCGACAAGGTCTACGAAGTGGGCCGCATCTTCCGCAACGAGGGCATGGACACCCGCCACAACCCCGAATTCACCTCCATCGAACTCTACGAGGCCTACACCGATTATCACGGTATGATGGACATCGTCGAAGAGTTGTATATCTATTTGGCCAACGAGGTCTGCGGCACCACCGAACTGACCTATCAGGGCAAAGAGATTCATATGGGCGGCCCATGGCCGCGCGTCACGATGGCTGACGCGGTCAAACAGTATGCCGGCGTCGACTATTACGACTGGAAATCCGATGAGGACGCACAGGCCGCAGCAAATGCAAAAAAAGTGCATTTCGAAAAAAATGCCTGCACCAAGGGCGATATTTTGGCCGCTTTCTTCGAAGAATTCGTCGAAGAAAATCTGATTCAGCCCACTTTTATTTACGATTATCCGGTGGCTGTTTCACCGCTTGCAAAACGCAAACCGAGTGATCCCGATTTCACCGAACGTTTTGAATTTTTCATCAACGCCTCCGAGATGGGCAACGCCTTTTCGGAACTCAACGACCCCATCGACCAGCGCGCACGGTTCGAACATCAGGTCGCGGAACGCCGCAAGCAGGGTGCAAATGCCCAGGTCGATGAGGACTTTTTAACCGCATTGGAATACGGTATGCCGCCGACGGGCGGACTCGGCTTCGGTCTCGACCGCCTGGTGATGTTGCTGACCGACAGCGCGTCAATCCGGGATGTGCTGCTTTTCCCGACCATGAAACCGGAACTGTAAAACACACGCAGATAACCGCTGCGACTCGGACCGGGAAGGGAGACCTTTCATATGTCAAGAAAACTTACCTCGCAAGAAGCTGCGGGCGAAACGCTCGAACACCTCGATTACACCCCGCTCACTTTTTGGCAAAGAGTCGGTGAGTCCATCATCGACCATTGGAAAATACTTTTAATTCTGCTTCTGGCTGCAATCGGTGTTGTCCTCGGGTTCATCCAATTAAAAAAGGAACCCGCTCCGGACATCAAAGTCACGTTTATCTCGTCCGCTTATGTGCTGCCCGAAGACACCGCGGACAAACTTCAGGAGCTGTTGATATCCTATACCAAAGACGTCAATAAGGACTCGGCACAGTATGCAAAGGTTTTTGGCTGTTATTACGATAAAGACAATACCGGTGCAAATCCCGAGGCCACCGCATTGACCCAGCAAATGCTGGATGACAACTCCTGTTATATCATCTTCGCCGATCCCGACTCTTATGCTTGGCTGGTCGAAAACGGCTATGTATCCAAATTAGGTGAATTTGACACCAACCGTTCCGACATTGAACCCGACGCTTTGGGATTTCTGATCTCAGACTCCAACATCTTCGGTTATATAAACAACAGCAATATCGGTACGAATTACAACAATCTTTTAGGTTATGTTCATGATGACTACGGTCTTTCCTATGCGTTTGCCGATTTTTATGTCGTCTTCAAAACCGGCGAATATGACGAGCTCACTGGTGATGCCCTGATCGCTTATCAGGCCGCCGTGAGTTTTTACGAGACGGCCATGTCAACCATCATAACGACCACGTCTGCGGAGTAAAACAAAAATGGCAAGAAAACTCACCCAAAAAGAACAAAACGACCCCGTCTTTTCACCACTGCGTTCTAAAGCCGAAGTCAGCCGATGGGAACGGTTCACTGATTTCTGGTCGGAATTTCGTTGGTTGGTGATTTTGGGCGTTGCCGTCTTATTGATCGTTGTCTACACGGTATTCTCACTCACCAGTCAAGTGCCCGATCTGACGCTGTGCGTGGTCACGACCGATACAGTTCCCGACGGACAACTCGGTCCGCGCCTGATCGCCGAACTGACCCCTTACGCCATGGATATGAACGCCGACGGAAAAGTTCTGCTTGCCGTGGAATATTGCACCATTGACTCCCAAAATCAAGAGGCCAACGAGGCATTCACACAAGACGTCGCCGGCGGCAAGAAATTTCTGATTTTGAGCAGTCCCGAAGCAACACAGTATCTTGCAGATCACAATTTGATTGAACCGATGACCTCCTTCACCGAAAAACTACCTGCCGGCACCATCGGCGTGGGAATCGATGAATTGAACATTTTCGTTGAAGATCTTCAATTGCACGACGATCTCACAGGTTGGACGCTGCTGATGCGCAGTTATTCGGCCGAGGGTCTTGACAAGCTCAAAGAGACAAAAAGCGAACAAATTTCCGCGTTCCACTCCTATGCTCTGATGCTCACCGAATATACCGGGGAGATCCCGGACACCGTGAGCTGAAAGAAAAAAAAAGAGGAAAACATCATGAACTACCGCCTCAGTGAAAATTTCAAAAACCTCAAACCGTCGGCGATCCGGGAGATTTTAAAGCACACCTCCGGAACCGACGTCATTCCCTTTGCAGCCGGAAACCCGTCAGTCGAAGCCTTCCCGGTTGAGGACATCCGCCGTATTATCAACGAGATTACCAAACGGCCCCCCGCAACTTATCTGCAATACGGCATCAGCGAAGGATATACACCGCTGCGCGATTATCTCAAGGCCGACTTGACGGCAAAGGGATTGAAATCCGACTCCGACGACCTGATGATCGTATCCGGCGCCCAGCAGGGCATTGACCTCTCGGCACAGATTTTCTGCGATCCGGGCGACGTCATTCTCTGCGAGGATCCGTCCTTTATCGGCTCTCTGAACGCTTTCCGCTCTCACGGCATCAAACTCGTCGGCATTCCGATGGAAGACGACGGCGTTGATCTGGCCGCGCTGGAGACGTCCATGCAGAAAAATCCCACCGCCAAGCTGCTGTATTTGATCCCGAACTTTCAAAATCCGTCGGGCTTGTCGACCTCGTGGGAAAAGCGCCGTAAAATCTATGAACTGGCAAAGAAATACGGCATCATTATTCTTGAAGATAACCCCTACGGCGATCTGCGGTTTGCCGGTGAGGATATCCCGAGCATCAAATCGCTTGACCGCGAAGGGCTTGTGATCTATTGCGGTAGCTTCTCCAAGCTGATCGCACCCGGCATCCGCGTGGGATTCGTGCTGGCAAATTCCGATCTGATCTCCAAGCTGACCGTCGCCAAACAGGCCTCGGACGTGCATACCAATCTGCTTGCGCAGATTCTCGTGCACGACTTTATCACCGGCTGCGATCTGTCCGCTCACACTAAAAAAATGCAGGCGCTCTACCGCCACAAATACACATTGATGGCCCATGGTCTGGAGGAAAACGTCCCCGACAGCATCAAGTTCACCAAGCCCGAAGGCGGTTTGTTCGTACTGGGATATCTGCCGGAGCGCATGGATATGATGGGCGTTGTCAAGGCCTGTATCGAGCGCAAACTGGCCATTGTACCCGGTTCCGCATTCTCGGTCGACCTCGAGAAACCCGCCCATACGATCCGGCTCAACTTCTCGACGCCGTCCGATGAACAAATCACCCGCGGCTGTGAAATTCTCGGTGCCGTGATAAAGACAATCTAAATCCTGTATACGCACATCGGTAGGGGCGGATATGATCCGCCCGTCAAATAGGCAGAATGCAATCCCTGTGCGATTAAAATGATTATCATGCGGGCGGATCCGCCCCTACAATTCAATGAGAATAAAGGACGATTAAACGATCATGGAAAACGAAGCAAAAAAACGTATTTTTTCGGGCATTAAACCGACCGGCGAACTGCATCTGGGCAGCTATTTGGGCGCGCTGAAAAACTGGGTCGCGCTACAGGATGAATATGACTGCCTGTATTGCATCGTCGATATGCACGCCATCACCGTCCGTCAGGATCCGGCGACGCTGCGCAAACGGACGCTGAACCTGTTGGCGCAGTATATCGCCTGTGGTCTTGACCCGAACAAAAACATCATGTTCATCCAAAGCCACGTTCCGGCGCACGCCGAACTGGCTTGGGTGTTGAATTGCTTCACCATGGTCGGCGAACTCAACCGCATGACCCAATACAAGGATAAAGCCGCCAAACACAAGGACAACATCAACGCCGGCCTGTATGACTATCCGGTGCTGATGGCGTCCGATATTCTGCTTTATAAAGCCGATCTCGTTCCGGTCGGCGACGACCAGAAACAACACGTCGAGATCTGCCGCGACATCGCAGGCCGCTTTAACGGCGTCTACGGCGACGTTTTGACAATTCCCGAACCGTTCATCCCCAAGGTCGGCGCACGCATCATGAGCTTGTCCGACCCCGAGAGCAAAATGAGCAAATCCGAAGAGGATCCCGTCGGCACCATCGACCTGATGGACGAGCCCAATATCATTCTTTCAAAATTCAAAAAAGCGGTCACCGACAGCGAGACCTGCGTCAAATACGATCCCAAAAACAAAAAAGGCGTTTCCAATCTGATGAGTATTTACAGTGCCGCAACCGGCAAGACCTTTAACGAGATTGAAGCCGAATTCGAAGGCAAGGGCTACGGCGTGTTCAAACCGGCGGTCGGCGAAGCGGTCGTCGAATTGCTGCGCCCAATCCGTGAAAAAGCGACAGATCTGCTGTCCGACAAGGCCTATCTCGAGAGCATCTACAAAGACGGCGCGCAAAAGGCCTCCGCACTTGCCGCCCGCACTCTCTCCAAGGTCTACAAAAAAGTCGGCTTCGTCGCAAAGTGATTTTAACAACATAGTGAAAAGTTAACAGTTTACAGTGAACAGTGACATTCCCGAAGAATCATCGCGTCGGAATGTCACTTTATTTTTATAGGAGAATCTATATAGTACTAGAAAGCGCATCCGATCAAAATGTTAATTTGGCCATGTTAATAAAGATTTACCCCTTGATGAGCTGCTTATTTTCCGGACAAATCCGGGATAATCGGGGCTTCTTACTGCAATGATGCTGAGTTCCTCACCTGCCGGAATTTCCACCTGAATATCTCCTCTGATATTATCAATCGTAAATTCATCAATGATTGTCCCTTTATTCGTTTCAACATGGTCAAATATCTGTTTCATAATATCCGTTCCGTAGCCTTCAACACAATCTCCCGAAACACTGCTTGCAAACTCAAGATTACATAAGGTATTGCCTTCTGTACCGATGCTTTCAATTACATCAAATAGCATTATTGTATAAGGAGTTCCCCTTGCGGGCAGATTCACCGATCCGCTGTATATCATTTCGCGTTGTTGATCGATCAATGTCGCTTGATTGATCAACTCTGCAAGTTTTTGCTCATTGAAATAAAATTCATTTTCGTATAAGACGATATATTTATTATTATTTAACCTTGTTTGGAAGATGCAAATCTCATCGGCAGATAGAAATAAAATCTCCGTTTCCCCCAGCACATAATGCAGCTTGTTTTTAAGGCTGCGTAATCCTACGTTTAATTGAATAAATCCATCCGGTATTGTTTCAACCACTTTGGCATCGGTCGACTTATCAATCAATTCTAAATATTTGCCTTGATAAATATAGTATTCATTTTCATACACAACAATAAAATCATCATTGGTCAACTCTGATTGATAAATACAAATCTCGTCGGCATCAAAAAATGAGATCTGTGATTCATCGATTGTATAATGCAGACCGCCGTTATAAAGATTGTTTCCCGCAGTGCTCAACTTCACAAATCCCGGCGGTATTCTTTCAACCACCTCTGCAACACTTCTCTCACACGATAACAAGAAAAAAGCGAGCACGACAAGGATGATCCGTAAAAAAACTTTTATGGGTTTCATTGTGCCCTCCTGATGCTTTTTATGCTGATTTTAATATGAGACGTTTATTTTTCGAATGGCATGATCATAATCCGGACTCTTTACAACGATCATATTAATTTTTTCACCGACCGGAACGGTTACCTGAACTTCTGCATCGCCGATAAATGTAAACTCATTGATAATTGTTCCCCGATCAGTTTCAACATGATCAAAGATTTCCTTTCGTTTGTATTCGGTTACATAGGGGCTGATCGAAAATTGAATTGTGTATATAGATCCATCAGTGTCAGCTTTTACTTCGTTAATCTTAATACTATATCCATCTTTATAGTTGACATCACATCCTCGTAATTCAACATCATCTCCTATGGAGTAAATTTTGTTTCGCTTTTCCGAGACAGCATCTGATATTTTTACAATTTCTAAATATTTTTTTTCATTTACATACCATTCATCCTCGTATATCACAAGAAAACTTTGATCATAAATAACCGCTCCATATATACCTATTCTATCAGCATCGAAAAAGGTAATCCCATTTTCAAAGACCATATAATCTATGGCATTTCCATGATTATCCGTCGCTTTGTCTAATTGAATATACCCTTCCGGTTTTGTTTGAACCACTTTAATATTACTGCCATTAATTATTTTTCGGATACACCCCGGATAATCAGGGCTCTTTATAACAATGATTTTTATTTTTTCTTCTACAGGAATCAACACTTCAAATATTCCCGCAGTATATTCATAATCCTTAATAATTGTTCCTTTGTCAGTTTCAATGTAGCTGAAAATTTGCGACTGTTTATTTTCAGGGATGTTTGGGCCCATTATGAATCGGATACGGCATAATTTTATTTTACCATCACTGTATGACAGCACATCGAAAAATTCCACCGTATATGGAATAAGTCCAATCCCGCGAAGCTCTATGGTATCTCCATTGCTGTATTGCGTGTTTCGTTGCACAGTGACCCCTTTTGCCATAGCAACTAATTCCGAATACTTTTTTTCATTGACATAATATTCATTTTCGTGTTTTACAATGAATTGAGTGTCTTTCAATTCCGTTTGATAGGTGCAAATCTCGTCGGCATCCAAAAACGAAATCTGTGATTCGCCGATTGTGTAATGCAGACCGCCGACATCAAGATTGTCTTCTGCGATATTTAATTTTACAAATCCGGACGGTATGTCTTTCACAACATTTACTTTATTTCCGCAAGACATCAGGAAAGAAGAAGCAAATACGAAAAGGACACTCAACACAAGCACGTTTTTCTTTTTCACGTTGTTCTCCATAAATTATATATAATCCAATACATTTTGCATTTCTATACCCGCTTTTTTATCATAACCCTTTATCGCTGAAATGTCAATATATTCCTCGGATAAAAGTAAAGCGCCGTTACTACGACGCTTTGCATTTACGAAAATTCACTTTTCACTTTAAACTGCCAACTGTTCACTTACTCTAAAACCTCCTTACCGGCTGTGCTTCTTCCTTCGCGCGCTCTTCCCGATCCTTTTTAACAAGGATCAAATTGAGCAGCGCAAACACCCACCCGGTAGAGGCAATCATTATCAAAACGGCATAACTCCTATTGCCGTTGGGCGTATATGTCACGGCAAAACCCGACAGAAACGTGAGCGCACCCAAGATCAGCACATACCGGCTGGGTACCAAATAGTTATCGTTGCCGCCGGGAACCAGATAATGATTATATGTATGAAAGCTTTTCATCGCACAAACGAATAACGCGATTGAAGTGAGCAGCACCAACCCGAATATGGCAAAACTCAGGTAGCCCAAAGGGCTCAGCAGCTGCTCTCTCATCTCGCTACGCTTGTTCAGCATAGAAATCAGCGACAGTCCCGAGAACAGCGCAATGGATGATCCAATGAGCGCTTCGATAAACATGACAATCCCCGAAATCTTTAAAATCAACGGCCCTTTTGCCATGATCTTCACCCCCACCGCACTGCATCTTATGAAAACACCGCTGTTTGAATTCACTCAATATCTTTCTATTTATATCATATACCCGATTTTTTCACGCGTCAATATGCTGTTGCAGAAATAAAAAGCGCCGCTATCAAAGCGACGCTTCTTTTGCTGTCTCATAATTCATTTATTGAACTCAGTACAACGGACTCCGGATATGTCGCTGTCCACTTTTCACTACCAACTGCTCACTTTACCACTTACATTTTACACTTTCAACTGACGACATTGATGGGTTTCTCGTCCATAAACGCCTTGATATTGCCCGCGACCATGCCGATTAACCGCTGGCGCGCCTCCTTGGAAGCCCATGCGGTGTGCGGCGTGATCACACAGTTTTTAGCTTTGAGCAGCGGATTGTCGGCTTTCATCGGCTCAACGGTCAGCACGTCAAGACCCGCCGCCGCGATTTTTCCGTCATTGAGCGCATCAGCCAGATCCTGCTCGTTCACAACGCCGCCGCGTGCAGTGTTGATAAGCACGGCGGTCGGCTTCATCAACGCGAGCGTATCCTTGTTGACCAGCTCTTTGGTCTGCGGAGTCAACGGGCTGTGAATTGTCAGAAAGTCGGAATGCGCAAACAGCTCCTCTTTGCTCACGAGTTCATACGGGCAGTTCTCGGGTTTCGTACGCGTGCAGATAATCACCTTCATGTCGAAGGCGTCGGCGACTTTGGCGACCGCTTTCCCGATGCTGCCGAACCCGAAGATACCGAAAGTCTTATCTCGAATTTCAATGATCGGATAGGGGAAATACGAAAACGCCAGCGATTTGACCCAGTCGCCGTTATGCACCGATTTGTCATATTGGCCGATACTGCCCGCAATCTGCAATAACAGCGCAAACACATGCTGCGTGACCGAGTCGGTCGAGTAGCCCGGCACGTTGCAGACCGTGATCCCGTGCCGCTTGGCGGCCTCAAGGTCGATGTTGTTATAGCCCGTGGCAAAAATGCCGACGTATTTTAAATTCGGACACCGCGTAAAAACCTCCTCGGTCAAAACCGCTTTGTTGACCAAAGCGATGTCGGCATCCCCGATGGTTTTGGCCAAATCCTGCGGCGGGACGATGTCGTGAAAAGTCACGTTGCCGAGAGCTTCGATGGGCGAAAAGTCCATATCCCCGACCGTAAGCGTGCATTTGTCAAACAGTTCAATCTTCATAAACAATTTCCTCCGGGAAAAGAATACAAATATTATATCGTAAAACCGCTTTCGTTTCAAGATATTGCGAAAACGGTTTTACATATGTGAAGCCGCTTACCGCTTCTTCCCGTTTATTATATTAAGCGGCTTCACTTTTTTATCCATAAAAAAATTCGCTCAGCTTCCACCCTTCGACCGAATCTGCCCCCTCCGAGTACTATCATAAATCTACGGCATGTCCGTGGAGGGTAAAAGAGATGGAGAGAATCTTACAGAGAGTAAAGGTGTTTTTTTCCGCACGAGAAGAATTAAAAGCCGGAGTCAAAACAACGCTGTTATGGGCGGCGCTCGGTTTCGGTGCGGCATTTTTTAAAGTGGGCAACGGCTACACCCCCTTTGCAGCGGCATTGGTGGGTGCTTTGCCTTTTATAGGCGGCCTCTCGGCGGGTATCGGCGCGATAGTTGCCGGATTGATCATGCTACCGGACATTCAGGGCGGTATCGTTTTGATGTCAGCGGGTTTGGCACTGGCGGCAAGGATGTTTTTCCGTCAGAAATCCCGCTTTTGGAGCATATCCATGGCGGCGCTTGCCGTACTGGCCGCTTCTGTTCTGCTCAAATATCTGCCCGATAAAACGGTTTTCACATTGCTTGGGGCGATTTTTGAAGGTCTTTTGACCCTCGGCGTCTGCTTTTTGGTCAGCCCCTTGAACTTTACTGCGGCTTTTTCCGACCGGGCGTCGGGATTGGCCGCGTTTGTCATTTTATTTGCGGTCTGTGCGGCCCCGGGCAGCATCGGTTTCGGCGGCCTCGCATTGGGCAGAATTATCGCTGTCGCGGCGTTTTTATTGCTGATCCGTGACGCCAGCCCTTTATACGCGGCCGCCATCGGCGGGGTCGGAGGGTTTATTCTGACCTGCACGTCAAAAACCCTGATGGTGCTCTCCCCCGCCCTTGCGCTGGCGGCTTACGCGTTCTGTGCCTTCCGCAGGAGTGCCTACGGGCGCTCCTTTTTGTTTTTCGGTGTCTCGTCTGTGGTTCTGATCGCCTGTTCGGGCGCCTATGACGCATTGGTCTGCCTGTATGAAGTCGGAATCGCGGCGCTGGTGTCAGCTTCGGTACCGATCAAACTCTATGAAAAACTGAAACGCGAAAAAAGCCGCCCGCCGGTACGGGAAAGTCCCGAATCCAGACGATTGTTTGCGCTCTCCGATGCGATGCGCGAGGTCTTCTGCGATCTGCGTGAGGCCAATACTCGGCTTTCTGCGCTGAAAGCGCCTCATGTAACCCCGGAAACCGTTGCACGGGAAATCTGCCTC
Organism: Oscillospiraceae bacterium; assembly: GCA_035380125.1. Taxonomy (NCBI): domain Bacteria; kingdom Bacillati; phylum Bacillota; class Clostridia; order Eubacteriales; family Oscillospiraceae; species Oscillospiraceae bacterium. Next base: position 17,240 of record DAOSWV010000010.1, on the reverse strand, counting down.
ACCTGCCGGCGGAAAAACCTCTGCTGGAATCTTTCCTACGCCCAGACCGACCGCGCTTTGCGCACGGCAATTCGCCAGGGCGGCGACTTGTCCTTCTGCATAAAAGGGGAACAGGTTCATAAAATGATTGAGGCGGGCGACACGGGTGGGGAGAACCTCAGCGCCCGCCAAAATCCCTGCGAACACTTTGAGATGATGTCCGATTTACTGCTTGCGGCAGCGCAAAACGCCGATTTTTCTGGCGAGGACGAATATCTGAAATCCGCTTTATCAGGGCTGCTGCGCCGTCTGCGGCTTGATGTGGTCACCCAGTCCGCACTTTCCAACGGCAAATCCCTGCGGCTGCGTATCGTCTGCGTAAACGCACCGTCAGCCTCCGATCTGCAGCAAATTTCGGCACTCGTCGAAAAACACACCGGTAAAAAGCTCGATAAAACCCGCATCGAACGCGCCGCGGGCGGTTATGAAATCACCGCCGAGAGCGCGCCCGCCGTCACGGTCGATTTTGCATTGGCACAGCGCAGCGCCGACGGCGTTTGCAGCGGCGATATCTGCCGCATCATCCCCGAGCGGGGATTGTTTATCCTCTCCGACGGCATGGGCACAGGGCCGAGGGCGGCCCTCGACGGCCATATGGCAATCAGCGTATTCGAAAAACTCTACTGTGCGGGTTCGGGCATCGACATCGCCCTCTGCTGTGCCAACAGTGCGCTTGCCGCCCGTACCGACAACGAAGCGCTGGCGACCTTCGACGCACTTTTAATCGACGACAGCACCGGCGAAGCCGAATTCATCAAGGCGGGGGCATATTTGAGCTATGTCCTGCGCGACGGCAGCGTCTCGAAAATTGAGGGCAACACCCTGCCGATCGGCATCCTGGGTGATCCGCAGGTTTTCCGCCGCAAGGTGCGTCTGCAAAAAGGCGACGTCATCGTGATGACCTCGGACGGAATCATTGACGAAGAACTTCCCGCAGCCCGTCTGCGCGATAAAAAAGAACGGTCGCTTAAGGCCTTCTGCGAGGGACTCGCTGAAGAAGCCAAAGACCGTTCCGCTGATAAAAAAGATGATATTACCGTACTTGCAATCGAGGTGAGTTGATTGTTTTCCCAACTGCTGCGGCTGTGCAGCGTACCGTATTTAAAACAGCTGTATTGTTATCTTTGCTACATACTTCAACCGATCAGATAGCCCGTTTTCACAAAATCCCCGACGGAACTCGTCACGAACGCCCAGATATCCGGCATCGCCGTGCGGATCGGTTCCATACGCTGATACACCTGTGCGGTGGTCACACCATGCCGTTTCCAGGTGTGTCCCTCGGTCATGATATTATTGATAAACGGCTGCAGCCGGTCAATGGCGCAGGCGTATTTTGCATCGGGGGTCTGTTCGGCGTCAAATTCTCCCCACAGCGCCCGAATCTCTTCGCCCTGATCTTTCGGCAGCAAGGCAAAGAGCTTATCGGCGGATTTCTGTTCGCGCTGCAGTTTATCGGCATTCCCGGCAGCATCGTAAGCGAATGTGTCCCCGGCATAAATTTCAATCAAATCATGCACCAGCGCCATCTTGATCACCCGATTGATGTCGACGCTCTGATCTTTACAGTGTTCAAAAAGCAGCATCGCCATGACCGCGAAATGCCATGAGTGTGAGGCGTCGTCCTCCCGCCGAGAACGGTCAATCAATATCGTCTGCCGGAAAACCGATTTCATCTTGTCGATCTCAATTAAAAACTGCAGTTGTTTTTCAAAACGTTCGTCCATTTTCCATCCTCCTTTCAAGGGGGTTATTTAAAAAGTTCATCCGGTATCTGCGTACTCACACTCAGTCCCCCGTCGCTTTGGGTGCAGACAATTCTGCCGTTGTGCCGGGTGTCATAGACCTTTGTCCCGAGCTCATCAAGCCGCGCAACAACCTTTTCCATCAGATAATCCTCGTCGGCATCGTCCCGTGCGGTGATCAATGCGATTTCAGGGGAAACCGCACGTAGAAAATCCATACTCGAAGACGTTGTGCCGCCGTGGTGCGCCACTTTCAAAATATCGCAGTCCAGCAACGCCGCAATCCGCGGATTTTCCAGCATCTTTTTCTCTTCGGCCACCGTCGTGTCGCCGGTCAGCAGCACCGAGATATCGCCGCAGTCAGCCCTGACGACCGCCGACCAGGCATTGAGTCCATCGTGGTCGTCACCGATCGGCGAAAGCACCGTCAGTTTGATATCACCGTTGATGTCATAGATATCCCCCGGCTCACAGGAGAGTTTCTGCACGCCGCTGTCAATCACGGCCTGATTGAAATTCCGAACCACCGCCGAATCACCGACCTCATCCTCTGGAATGTCCGGCGCAAGCAGTGCGTCGACGCTGATCAAATCCTCGTTCAGCACGTCGTCAAGCCCGCCGATGTGGTCGGAATGCGGATGGCTTGCGATCATCACGTCGATGTGATAAATTTTCTGTGCCAGCAAAAAACCGACCACGTCGCCCGCGTCGGAGGTCTCGCCCCCGTCAACCAACACAACAGATTCCCCGCTCTGCAAAATAATGCAGTCGGCTTTGTCCAACGCCAGCACCGTCATCGTGAATTCGGTCGAATAGGTCTTCGGCTCATTTGCCGAACCATTTTGTTCAAAAAACCAAATACCGAGCGAGACCACCGCCACAAGCAACAGCGTGATCAGTCGTTTTGTCGTACGTTTGTTCATAATGGCTCCAACAAATTATTCCCCTCTGTGGAGGGGTGCCCACAGTGCGGGCGGGGTGGTTCGTTCTGCACCCTCAGAGGGGAGGTACTCAAACAGTACAGCATAGATTTTAATTCGTATAATAGTATATGATATATACTCTATGTATTACTTGTCCTGCGACCGCATTTTCATCTCGGCCCACTGCTGACGGGTAATTAACACCGCGCGGGGTTTGCTTCCGTCCATGCCGCCGATGATGCCGCGTTCCTCCATCTCGTCGATGATGCGCGCGGCCCGTCCGTACCCGATACGCAGTTTCCGCTGCAAAAGCGATGTCGACGCGCCTCCGGCATCGACCACGCAGTCGATGGCCTGTGTCAGCATATCATCAACCGGCTCATCCCCGCCGGAGCCGCTGTCGCCGCGTTCGGCGGCGCGCTGTGCCGCAGCCAACTCGATCTGCTGTTCAATGTCGGCGTCATAATTCGCACCGTGTTTGTTCTTGACATAATCGATGACCCGCTCAACCTCGGCGTCGGAGACAAAACAGCCCTGAATGCGCACCGGCTTCTGGGTGCCGATCGGGCAGAACAGCATATCGCCGCGCCCGAGCAGTTTTTCCGCGCCGCTCGAATCCATAATGACCCGCGAGTCGACCTGTGATGAGACCGCGAATGCGATGCGGCTCGGAATGTTGGCCTTGATCACACCGGTGATGACGTCGGTGGACGGACGCTGCGTGGCGATAACGAGGTGCATACCGGCCGCGCGAGCCATCTGTGCCAGACGGCAGACCGAGTCCTCTACGTCGGTTCTTGCGACCATCATCAAATCGGACAGCTCGTCGATGACCACAACCACCTGCGGCAGCGTGTCAATGCCCGGCGTATGCTTTGCCATTTCGTTATAACCGGTCAGATCACGCACGTCATGCGCCGCAAAAAGTTTATACCGGTCCATCATTTCATTGACGGCCCAAGCCAAAGCGCCCGCGGCCTTTTTCGGGTCGGTAACGACCGGAATCAGCAGATGCGGAATGCCGTTATAAACATTCAGCTCGACCACCTTCGGATCGATCAGCAGCATGCGCACGTCCTCGGGCTTGGACTTATAGATCAAACTGATTAAAAACGTATTAATACAAACCGATTTACCCGAACCGGTTGTACCGGCAATCAGCAAATGCGGCATTTTTGACAGGTCGGTGACAATCGAATTGCCCGTGATGTCCTTACCGAGTGCCACGGTCAGATTCCCGGGCGCCGTGGCGAACTTGTCCGATTCCATGACCTCACGCACATTGACGGTGCTGACGGTCTTATTCGGAATTTCGATGCCGATGGCGTTTTTGCCCGGAATCGGGGCCTCGATGCGCACACTCTGCGCCGCCAGTGAAAGAGCGATATCGTTGGACAGGTTTGTGATCTTGCTGATCTTGACACCCGCCGCCGGCTGTAGCTCATAACGCGTGACGGTCGGACCGCAGCAGATGTTGATGACCCGGGTTTCGACGCCGAAGCTCAGCAGCGCGTCAACCAGACGGCTCGCGGTAATGCGCAGCTCGTCGTTCAGCCGGGCGGTGTCACGGGGCTGCGGTGCGGTCAATAAATTAATCGGCGGTGATTTATAATTGAGATCCTTGACGGGTTTATATTCCGAGGACGTCGCGCTTTTTGCCTCCTGTTCGGCGACCTGCGCAGTGGCCTTTTCGGCAATGCTGTCGATCTCGGCGGGAATCTCGGTGCCCGGAATCGGCAGCGTGTCCCCCTTGAGCGGGTGATCCTCGAATTTGATGTCGCCTTTTTTATAGGGGCTGTTCAGATTGGCGATGGCGGCCTCCAGGCTGGCCAGTTGCTGAGGATTCGGCTCGGGCAGCGGTGCGGGAGGGGTCATAGACGATTTGACGGGCTGCGCGTGCTGTATCGGAATTTTATTATTGTCGTCGAACTTGACGTCGGTGTTGAATTTTGGTTTTTTCCCGAGCTGTGACGCTGCGGTAGCCTCTGCGGGAATCTCATATCCGTCCACCAGCACCGGCGCTTTGCCGTTCTCGACTCTGCGTACTTCATTTTTCTCCCGCGCTTTCCGGATCATATTAATAATATTAATTACACCTTTGCCGCTCATAATCGCAAAAACCGCAAGCGTCACAACGACCTCGATGATAATGGCGGGAGTTTTGCCGAACCTGGAAATCGGCCAACCGATTAAAGCGCCGAACCAACCGCCGCCCCAGCCCTGTTTCGCTTCCCAACCCAGTTTGAGCGCATCGGAATAGGTGAGGTCAAACGCGCCGTATTTGGCGGTAAAAAACAGCGAACAGATAAAGGCGGCTAAAATTGCCATCTGCCAAACCTTGGCTGAAATTTTTTCCGCGCCCACGTCAAGCGCCAGCAAAAACGCGGTATAGACCAGCAGAATGCATAAGATCCAGCTTGCCACACCGAATACGCCAAAGAAGAAATCGCCGACCGCCTCCCAAGGCTCTTTGCCCGGAATGACGAACAGACACAGCAACAGCAGCGCCATTGCGACCAAAACGACCGACCAGGCCGTACGGTTGGCCTCGGTTGAAGCCCGTTTGGCGGATTCCGATGTTCTCGTCACCGCCTGTCTTTTTTTTACGGATCCCGCGGGAGTTTTTGCGGCAGGTTTTTTCGTCGCCATTTTTTCCTTCCTCTTCTTTATAATGTTAATTCATCGTTGTTTTATTGCAGTCCCAATAATGCACCGAGTGGCTGTCCGCTGATTTTTTCAGTCAGACCCGCCGCAATTACGAGCAATCCGACGACGGTACAGTACCATCCGAAATACCGGAACGCACCGCTGCGAACGGTTTTGGCCAAGAACTTGATTGCAAAATATCCGACGACCGCTGCGATTGCAATCCCGATGAAAACCGGCAGCACATTGATTTCGATATTCCCCTGCACCGCGTCTTTGATCTCGAGCGCCGTTGCCAGCAGCACTGCGGGTGTTCCGAGAATGAACGAGTAGTCGAATGCATATTCCCGGTCATATCCGAGCATCAGCGAGGCCGAGATCGTGCTTCCCGAACGGGATACGCCCGGCAGCGTCGCCACCGCCTGCGCCAATCCAATCAAGACCGCGTCTCCGGCCCGCATATTTCCCGCGGTTTTCCCGCTGTTCTTTGGTACCGCCAGCCGCGAGCCGATCAGAATCAGCACCGCTGTGAACAGTAAACAGACGCCTTCGACAATGATGTCGCCATCGCCGACCAGCCCCTCAATTTGATCCTTTACCGGCAGGATCACCGCCAGCATCAGGCAGGACAGAATCAGCATGATCAGCATTCTGCGCCGCGGGGTCATATCCTTCAACCGGAACTTGCCCGTAAAAATGTCTTTGATCGTCAGACCCAGCTCTGCAATCAGCTCCCAGAGCTGTTTATAAAACACCGCAAACACGGCAAACAAGGTCCCCAAATGCAAAAAAACCGTTGCGGACAGCGCCTGATCGGTGATCCCGGCAAAATGCTGATAAACCGAAAGATGTCCGCTGGAGGAGATGGGCAGAAATTCCGCCAGCCCCTGTAAAATCCCCTGTATAATCGCGTCGAGAATTGTCATAAAGTGCCTCCGTAAATATGTGTTCCTATTATATCACAAACCAAAATCCAACGCAATGCGGCCGGCATGATGCCGGTTTCAAACGCGACGGGCAGTGCCCGCTCCCAAACGCGTCATGGAATCATCAATCCATAAACCTGATAACACGCGCTTCCACCCTCGGTGTTATTTCGTCACCGTAGGGGCGGCCCCATGTGGCCGCCCACTATGTAAAGCTTTTATAAATTATCCGCAAAAAATCCCCCTCTGAGAAGGGGAATTAATTATATCCTCAATTTTTCATCTTTAAATCGCCGCCAAATCCCTGCGTAATTGACGGATGATTTTCTTTTCGAGCCGCGAGATATACGACTGCGAAATTCCAAGCTGGTCGGCGACCTCCTTTTGGGTCAGTTCCTTTTTCCCGAACAGCCCAAACCGCATGCACATAATCTCCCGTTCCCGTACCGGAAGCCGCTCGACGGCCTCATAAAGCTGTCTGCGCTCGTCGTCGCTCTCAACCTTGAACCCGACGTCGTTGCCGTCGCTGCCCAAAACGTCCGCAACCAGCAGTTCATTACCGTCCTTGTCGATGTTCAGCGGCTGCTCAAGCGATAATTCCCCACGTTGGTTGGAGCATTTGCGCAGATACATCAAAATTTCATTCTCAATGCAGCGCGAGGCATAAGTGGCCAGCTTAATATTTTTATCCTGTTTAAACGTGTTGACGGCCTTGATCAGCCCGATCGTGCCGATCGAAATCAAATCTTCAACATTGGAAGAACCCGCATCGAACTTTTTGGAAATATAGACAACAAGCCGTAAATTATGTACGATCAGCTTTTCGCGCGCATCGTTATCGGTCGCACAGGCAGACAGAAGCTCCCGCTCGACATCGGGGTCGAGCGGCGGCGGCAGAATCTCCGGCCCGTTGATATAAAACACCGGGCGCAGCCCGAACAACCGGGCAAAAAAATTAAAAATGCGGGTGATCCCTCTCATCTTTATATTCATCCTCTCGTCTTTTTCATCAGACCTCAACTTCATCTCGAACAGCCGTCGGCAGCAGCGTTTCACCATCCTGATCCAGTTTGTCCGAAACCGCAATCAGCAATTTTATATCTTTATTCCCGATTTTCACGGTGTCGGGCAAAAACCCGGGCAAAAGCCCCCCGCCGCCCACGGTTTTGCAGGGAATCAACCGTACCCTGCGCCGCCATACCTCGTCGCTGCAAACTCCGTCCCCGCAGAAAAACCGCGCCGCATCCCCGGTGAACAGCGGTGAGACTGCGCTTTCGGGGGTCACCGCGACCGGAAGACCGCTGATCGGATCGCACAGCATATTACCGCTGTCGACAACGGCTTCGAGGGTAACGCTGCGCTTACCGACCCGAACAATCATTTTGTGACTTTTTGACGGCAACTTGGATTCGGTCAGTTTAAAGAAAATCCGCAAAATCAAATAACATCCGGCGGTCGCCCCGATCAGCAGCAGCGGTGAAATCTGAAAGTACACCGCACCGCCCCGATAGGATAGCCGTTCGGTTCCAAGTAACGTCCGGCACAGCAAAACCGCACCCGCGAACACCGCACCGCACCCGCAAAAACACAGTATCCGCTTAAAAAACGCCTTGGCTCCGGCGGGTCGAAATGCTGTCAAAATAATAACCGCCGCACAGATCAGGTTGGCCGCGACACATAAAACCGGGAAATCGCCGAGAAAAAACAACAATCCCGACAACCCACCGAGTGCGCTCGCCAACAGCAGCCGCCATCCCACAATACGGACGCGGCAGAATTTTGCCGTCGCCGCCAGTTGAAACAGGGTCATATAGGCGTTGAGCAAAAACAGGATATCGACATAAACAACCGTCATCTCATACCACTCCCACGCTCCGAGTATACCGCCCGGTCCGCGCGAATCCTGCCGAAACCGCTACTCCCCTTTGTTCACTTTTTCTTTTCCCTCGGGCGGATCAGCCCGCGACCCCCGATGTGGAATATCGCTTTTTACCGCTCCGCCTAATGGGTTTTCATACCCTGATATTTTTCCCTTGTGGCAAGTCCTCCGCGTATATGACGCTGTTCCCGGTTGCAATCCAATACCTGCCGTACTCTTGCGTATAATCTTCTGTCGATATTCATCAGCCGTTCTGTCATATCCTTATGTGCGGGAGTCGTCAAGTAGAACGGTTTCATCCAGACCTAAGTCACCAATCACACGCAGGTATACATCGACGTTTCCTTCGCTGTCAATAACGATTTTCTCTAAAATCTCTCTCAACTCCGAATTTGTCAATTCCTTTACCGAAGTGATCTTTTCAATTGTCCCGAAAGTGTTCTCTATTAAGTTTTCAAGTTGATCTGTTTTGCTTAAGTTATATTCAACCAATTTCAACGATGTCTCAAGTTTTTCGATCTGTTCCTTTATTCCGCCGATGGTATCATTCAATTCCTGACGGCTGATGATATCATCGTTATACATATCCATGTATTTCTGACGTTTCTTTTTTAAGGAGTTCAATTCATCCATGAGTGCTTTTTCGTAGTTTTCGTTTTCGTCCTTTGCCTTGTATTCCTTGACAAACGCGCTTTTCAAATTCTTTATAACTTCCTTCTTACGTTCAAGCGTCTCTTTAAAATACCGATCTAGTTTTTCAATCAATACATCCTCATCAACTGTGACCGCATTCGAGCAGCTCTGCGGGCCGTGGCTGTTATGCTGACTGCAAATCCACCGGATATATGTATTCTTATATTGTCGAACCGCCCGCCGGAAGGAATAGCCACATTCTTTGCACTTAATCAACGTAGAGAACAAATATTTATTACTGTGGCGTTCCTTAGTGAATTTAAAGGTGCGTGCCCTATCCGTTAAAATCAAACCGGCCTTCTCAAATGTCTCTTGATCGATGATGCGCAGTTCCGGATTCTCGGTGACCAGCCATTCGCTTGCTTCTTTGTCTTCCCGCTTACCGGTTAAAAAATCGGTGACTTCCTGTTTTCCGTTGATCACCTTGCCGGTGTAAAGCTCATTGGTGAGAATGCGGCAAACACCGTTTTGACTCCAATTGCAGTTGCGTTTCGTTTTGATGCCGCTTGCATTCAGCATATTGGCGATTTGCAGACCGCCGTGGCCGTCTTTGATATACCAGTCATATATCTGACGAACGACAGCAGCTTCTTTTTCATTGATGGCAAGATTGAAATAATCCCCTATGGTTTTATCGTAACCGTAAACAATATTCGGCACTCTGCCGTTTTCAGCGTTAATCTTCTTACTGAACTTAATCCGCTTCGAAGTGTTAGCGCTTTCTTCTTGGGCAAGAGCACCGAATATCGTCAATACGAACTCACTGTTTCCGAGCACGCTCATATTGGCCGTGAGAAATGTTGTTTCAATCCCTAACGCCTTTAATGCGCGTATGCTCTGGAGAAAGTCAACCGTGTTTCTGGCAAACCGTGAAATGTCCTTTACGACAACCATTTCGAAAAGACCCTTCTCGGCATCCTTTAATAACTGCAAAAACTGCTTCCGGTTTTTAATCTTCGTACCGGAAATGCCTTCATCGGCATACACCTTCACTAAAGAGTGACCGGTTTTCTCGGCGTATTCGCCAAAGAATTGTTTCTGCATGGCTAAACTGTTGAGCTGATCGGACTTGTCCGTGGATACACGGCAATACGCTACGACGTTCATAACAGAGCCCCTTTCTTTTATGACAATGCCATTCTGTTATGACGCAATTATACATCACATAGATTCTAATTGCAACATTTTTCTTTATTCGACTTTTTTTCCGAATTTGCTTTTTCCATAAGCACTTTCTCGAATTTCCGCTTATTGGCTTCGAGGAATATCCGGTATATGTATTCCGCTGTTTCCTCGGGCGGATTCGGATTATGAAAGCGGAAATTCAGTTTCTGTGCCTTCGACATCGTTCACCGTCCCCTCTCTGCTTGTCCATCAGCACAATATATGCTTTGATTTTATATATGTATTCACCTTTTCTTATGATTTTAAAAATACACATCGTAATCCCCTGACTCTGCCCTGCGTTTCAAATCTTCGTAATTCTTATATTCAGACATGGGAATCTGAAATTCGCAATAATTACCGTTCGATGTTTTCCAGTGGTATACGACAAAATCAATTCTGCGCCTGAGCTGTTCGAATGTGTCAATATGACGATACTCTTCAACCATTTTCCTATATACATCTTCAGGCGGGAACACAGAGGTGATATGAACTTCAACCCATAAAGGAACAATATTCGCATACCGGCTATGAACCTGTGTTTTGTAATTGGATAATATGCTGTTGAGTAAAACGCTGTATTTGATCTGTCCGCGAAATTCATCAATAATCAAATATGTCTCAGCGCAGTATAAGTCAAATCCTCCGCTTTCACAGTCGGTAAGCATATAGACATTTTCTTGCCCATATTTCTCACAAAGCTGAACATAGGTATAGCTCTTTCCTGTCCCTGATTCACCAACATGCCAATAGGTTGTGATTTTTCTTTGAACCGGCGTTTCCTTTTCCCGTTTTGCAAAGAACGCATCTTTGATCATTTTTTCATACTTTCGATAACGAAATGACATTGCCATGATCTGCTTCGGCGTATAACCATCGTCAATTAACGCCTCAATTTCGTCTAAATCGCTGCGATGACCTTTAACTCCGCTGATCTCTCCATGCCTTTCAATGCAGATGATCTTTTCACCCTTCTCTTCCCATTTGCCGCGCTTATTGATATAGTCTTCGGCCTGATCACGATTTCCCTTTGTCGCTTCTATGTGCATTTCAGGGAATGTCTTTTTAATCATTGAAAAACGCATTGTTTTTTTATCCTCAAAGACGCAGTGCAAATGATGCAGCCCTTCGGCGGATATACAGAATGCAACCGCGCATGTCCTTGACGGATTTCCATCACACCACTCATTGACGATTCTCTTGGCCACTTCTTCAGCTTCCCCGGTATACCCATGTTCCACAGGGTTATTGAAGACGCAAAACCATGATTTACTAATAGTATCACTCATATTATTTGTTTCCTCTTTCCATTGCCTTATGGCAATTAATTTGTTGTTATTTGCGCCCATTGGTAACCCGTGGGGTTACAGAAGCGCAGCGGGAAATTCAGTATTCAAGCCATTTTACGGCACTAGTAACCGTATCGAGGTGCGGGGTAATACTGACCCGCACCTTCCCTCGGTGAACAATTCAACTTTACCACAACCTTTTTCTTCCTACAAGGTATTGGTAATTTATGGTTTATTAATATATACTACACGATAAACGTTTTAAAAACATTTTATCTCTATATATGCATTGTATTTTAGTAATTAATTTGTTATAATAACGGCGAGGTGATATTTAATGACTAATGATGACTATGTATCTATCGGTAATCGGGAGCGAACTCGTTTTATCGGAAAAATCCTTACCTATTTGCGAAAAAGAGCAGGTAAAACCCGTAAACAAGTAAGTATCAAGACCGGAATAAATTTATATAATTATACCAACTATGAAACAGGTCAATGTGCGCCGCCAATAGAATCTCTTATTGTTTTAGCTCTTTATTATAATGTAACCATTGATTTTATCACCGGTATGTCCTTCTTAATCCATTTTCATAATATGGGAAAAGAACTACAAGACACGTTAAATAATTTAACCACTGATCAGTTAATAGAAAATTCCGAACGTCTTGTAACTCTTTTCGAGAATATATGCTATATGGCTGCAGCGTCCAAAGAAGGAATTAAAATTTGCGCTGAAAGGCCTGATCTTGAAGCTCTTGCAACCGAACAATTAAAAAAATTAGCCAATCTCCCTTCATAACAACAGTCATCCCCGCGTCGTTTTGCGCGGGGATGACTGTATACTTGAAAACTGTCAATTTATTGTGTGTCATTCTGTTTTATTTAAATGTGCTGTACTCGTTCTTCCTGATTCTAATAATTTATACGCATTATGACTTAAAAATTCTCCCGACATTACTTATTAGATAACCACTAGTTGACCTCAGGGCTACTATATTAAATATGCATTAACTCTTTCAAGTTATAATCAAAGAACAATTTTGTGTACTTATCATCATTATAATAACCAACCATCGTGCACCATTGTATAATATGATTCAAAACTAAATCAGTTTCTGAATCAGTTAAATAATATATTCTTTTTACTCTATTTAAAATAAAGGTTGGAAGTTCATAAGAAGTCAACCACATCAGATCAAATGGATTCGTTATTTCTAAAATGTAAGTTAAATAGTCCATTATTTCCAGATATGCTTTTTCTCTTTCTTTATACGCACTATTTAATAACATAATGTTGATGATAATAATTCTTCATGTTGGCATTTGTATATTCGACGAAATTACTCCAATACCATTACCACACCTTATTTTATTATCTATAAAC
>DAOSWV010000010.1:0-4449 GCA_035380125.1 Oscillospiraceae bacterium | reverse complement strand
ATTCGACGAAATTACTCCAATACCATTACCACACCTTATTTTATTATCTATAAACCCAATTGGGACTAGAATTACCACAAATAAGTATGACAAGAAGGAATAAAAGAGGAGTTTACTGTCCGGGCTTAATTCAATTATAAATAAGAATAATTCTGTGATGAAAAATAAATAAAACAATAGATTTCTCCTCTTTTTATTATAAAAAGTGGGGTTAATAGGTTTTTTGGGACTCCCGATAGGGCCAAAAATAATAATAACCAATATACCGATAGCTACAACAATCTCTTCTGCCAAAATATAAAATGAAGAATTTAAGAATTCACAAATGAGATAAGAAGATATGAAACCGGTCTGTGTGGTGAGAATACATAACAAATGAGTAGATGCATGAAATCCGCCGACGAAACGTCTTGTCAAAAGGAAAATGCCGCCCCATACAACCATTTCTAAAACCCTGTTCAAAATGCATGAAACAATGAACAGAATAAATAGATTAAAAATATCACCAAGAATTAATTCAATACCATAAGTGTAAATTTCTTGGTCAACTTTTAATATATCTGTTTTTTTATAAAAATCAGAAATACATAAAGATAATTTGTGAATCATAATAAAAAGGGTATATGTAAAGACATATACCAAAAACAAATTTGTTTGTAATGTTATTTAACGATTTTTGACAAAGATTCGGGTGCCTGTGGTTGATAAGTCCACAATGCACACATTGTTCCGGCAGATGTGATTGCAGTGGTAAGAGCAATCGGGGCAAGCAACATTAAGAGTTTCGCAGCAAAAGCTAAGATTCTTTTCATTGTTTTCATCCTCCTAAAAATACTGAAATTCTAATAAATATAATGGCAGTATTTTAAAGAAATGAAACATTTATTACATGAACGATGTGAAAACAGACACAAACGATTTATTTTATACTTTTAGAACTTATTCTAAAGGGATTATTACTGACAAAACAAAATGCTCATCATGAATTTCAATTGACAATTCGCCATCCAATGACTTTACAGTTTCTTTTATACTATGTAGTCCGATACCATGAGTGAATGAGTCTGGTTTATTAGTTTTAAATACTCCAACTTTCATTTCTGGAGTTATAATTGTTAACTTATTGATTATGTCAATCATTAAAAACCGATCATTATTTCGAATGTTGGCCTTTATTAAGTTCATTTTTTCTTTTATACAATATTCAACTGCATTTTTTAATGCGTTACCCAAAATGATAACGATGCTGATCTCATCAATCGGTAATTTTTCATGTAAGTTGATTTCCAGCTCAAAATTTATATCGTTTTGTTCCGCTTGAGCTATGTATTCGTTTATAACTGAGTCAATCAAAGTATTGCCTGTGTCAATAGTTTTTGTATGTATTGCGACGCCGGAAGTTAAATTTTGAGCGTATTCATGCGCTTTATTGTATTGTTGTGAAGATAATAAATTAACCATTGTCAACATATGATGCCTAAGGTCATGACTCATTTTACGAATTTCATTGTTTCTTTCGTCAATTTTTATTATATGTTTTCTTTCATTCTTTAAATAATCTTGAACCATTGAATTCTTAGCATTTTCCTCTGCTTCTTCACAAATCCAGTTAAGCAGTTTTATGTTCATTAAATTTATAATAAACAGCGAAACCGCAAGCCCGAGTGTAAACAAATAATCATTGTACAAACCGTAATAAATAATATTACTCCAATAAATATAAATTAAAAAGCTGATTGTGGGACAAATAAGTAATAAGACTTTATACTTCAACTTAAACATTACAATTTGTTTTTTGGAAGCCAGCTTGACTAAGTGAGTCAGTAAAAAAGCAAACAACTTACCGCTAATATATGCGATTGCATATAAGGCCAAGCTATTTTGAATTGCGAGGGCATAATTTGTTTCTCCAAATAGCAGCATACAAAGCATGGCGGGTATTGTCTCTCCAAGACTTATAATCCAATAAATAAAAACAGAAATCAGAATTTTGGGCAGGAACTCTTTGAATCCACCATATGAAGAAAAAACAATTACAAGAATTGCAAATATAAATCCTGCAACGGTAATCCATATGGAATTAGAATAAGAATCAATAAAAAACAGTAAAATTGCTATAAAAGAACCAATCAAATAACAAGCCTTTTTCAGTTTTCTCTCAAAAAAGGCATCCGCAAAATAATAAATTAAAAATACTTCAATTATTGCTACAAATATATTTAAAGAATATCGAATAACCGTATCCATTTTACATATATCCTTTCACATATTCTTTAAAAAACTCTATACATTTGGCACGCCGTCTTTGCGCAATCGGCAAAATTGTACCATCTTTTAAAATTAAATCAGTTCCTTTTATGCGAGTAACATAATTAAAATTCACGATAGCACCTTTATGTATTTTTATAAAACATGTTTCAGGTACCATTTTTTCAACAAGTTCAAATTTCATTATAAAGTGGTATTCCTCTTTGTTTTTTGTATGCGCAATGACGGTATGACCGCAACACTCAAAATATATGATTTCTTTATATCTGATGGCAATATTATCTGTTCCGTTTTTTATGATGATTTCCTTTCCTTCAAGCTGGTTTATATGTTTTAAACAAGCCATCAAAGCTTCGTCAATATCATCTTGTTTTACCGGTTTTATGATATACCTTAAGATACCATAACCATATCCCTGCCGGAGATAATCATCATGGGAAGTTGAAATAACGATTGGGGCTTCTACCTTCATTTCACGCAACTGCTTAGTAACCTCAATTCCATTCAAAGAAGTGTCGCCAAAATCTATGTCCATAACAATGATATCATATTTAATTTGCGGATTTTTCTTAATATAACCTATAAGTGCATGTCCATATTGATATGCATGTATCGTAATCGGAGAAACAATCCCTAATGATATTAATGCATTTTTGCATTTGACAGATAATTCTTTCAATTCATTAATATCATCGTCACAAATTGCTAAAAACATAAGAATCCCTTTCGGTATAATCCATTATTTATATTATCTCATAATTCGACTAATTTGTAAATATTTCTTCACGAATTTTCATCGTTTGTGCAGATTTTACATCGTTGGTGAAAAATAACTAGAATTATTTAATAAAGACATTATATTTTATTCATGAATTAAATTATCCATAAAGCAAATTTGCTTTTACTGATTTTGATTAAGAGGGGAGGGAATTGCGATGGGGACATGGAAAAAATCTTTGACAGAATGTTGCAAATATTCTGTATATTGCGTATAATTATCATCAGAAATGGTTCTGATCAAACCACAGAAGATGATGTATTAAATGCAGTATTAAAAAAGAATCGACAAAGTGTTGTCTGTCGGCCGCGACGCGCCTTTCAGTTGCGCAGAGCAACAGGGCTCGAACGGGAAGTGTTAATTGAGATTGTTTGACCGGCTTTCGATGAAGACAGGTCATCGAAAGCCGGTATCATCCGCCTGTGAATTTAAAAAATATTTAATACAGCGGTGTTGACCGATTGTGTTAAATATGGTAAAATTTATCAAGGAGGAAATAAGAATGTTTAAAAAGTTTCGCAAATATTTAATTGTTCTGATGGCGGTTGTCATGGTAGCTTCGCTCGCCGTCATTCCGACAGCAGCTTTAACCGGTGATGTAGTTGAAGGTGTTTATCAAAGCGGAGGTTATTGGTATAAGCATGTTCACACTTATGCGATAGAGTCAACGCAATCTAATAGATTCCACACATGGGCAAGAGTTGATTTTCCAAGTGGTGGAGGCGTTTGCGATTATGACCCAGATAATTTTGAAATTGGTATAAGGATGGGTATGAGTGATGCCTATGGAGATCTGTGCGCGAATTCTGCTCTTGCTGATTCATTTTATGGGTATGGCGATTACGGTTTCGATTGGATTTAATAAACTCAAATCTGGGAGCCGGATTCATCCGGCTCCCAGACAGCGAATTTTAAATCTTTTTTATATAGGTTAGATAAAATTTAAATTTGAAACGGGAGGACACAACGATGAGAAAAACAAAAAAAATAGTAGCTCTTTTCCTTGTTATGCTTTTTTGTTTAACGGGCTGCTCGAAAGCGGGGGAGACAACCAAAGTAGAAATTAAGTCTGATATACCAACATTCGGAATATATAACAATAGTGTCTTTTTGGATGAAAACGGAAATTTATATACTTGGGGTTATGATACAAGAAATGCCGATCCGGAATGTGTCTATTTAACTTCTCTTGGACAGGGCGCCAAAGTCGAATATAATAACACACCAACAAAAATCTATTCAAACGTCGCGGATATTGATTTCATGCAATATGCACTTTCGCAAAACGGCGAATTGATTGAATGGGGTACGCTTTTAAATGGTGAAACTTTTATGCCTCAGGTGCAAAAAAGTAATATTGCAAAAGTATATGTTACGCTTTTTTTAACGCAGGACGGTGAATT